>DMNE01000361.1 GCA_003453735.1 Nitrospiraceae bacterium
TTCCGCCACTTCGGCTATCACAAGGGGAGGGGTTCAGTGCTGAACTCCTCCCCACGAATTCTGCTGTCGTGCCTCTAAGTAGTCTCTGTTAATTTCCCACAAGCTCTTCGATGCCCTTGGCATCTCTGGCACCGGAGAGTACCCTTCCATCAGGCGTAATGATGGTAGGTGTGCCTGAAATCCCGAGCTTTTCGGCGAGCTTGATGTTTTCGTCAATGACGGAAGTTTCACATTTTGGTTTCGGCAACTCTTTATGTTCGAAGGCATCATCAAGAAGGGCTAAAGACTTTTCGCACTCAATGGCCTTCGCCTTCTCATACGACCCTTTATGCATCGGCAGCGGAAACAATTTTATATAAAAGGCGATATCTTTTCTCTCTTCAACAACCTTCTTCATCTCCTGATGAAGTTTTGCACAGTACGGTCACTCGGGGTCGTCAAAGACGATCAGTTTATATTTGGCATTTTTGTCTCCCATCACAAGGGCGTCATCGAGAGGAATCTTTGATGGGTCGACTTTAGTGAGTTCCTCGAACCTCTCTTTGGTGAGATTCTTCTTCTCCTGGAATGTGAAGATTGAACCCGATATGAGGTACTTCTTCGAAAAGTCAATATAGGTCAGGCCTTTTTTTCCATTGGTCTCAATATCCACTTCCCACAGACTTTTCATAGGACTTGTTGTAATCTCCAAGACCTTGATGTTTGGGTCCAACTCTTTCAGCAGGGTTGTAGCCTCTTCTTTGCTTAACGTATGGCATTTCGAGCAGTCCTGGCCTTTTTCACTGAAGCCGTGCGAATAAGACGCCGGAATCAGGAAAAAAGCAGCTGCCATGAGTAAAACAATTCTTCGCATATTCACCTCCGTAAGTTTTCTCATAGTACCATAAGCGGGGGTAAATGCACAACAAAATATACCTACTCGCCGCCCAAATGAGGTATACTAAAACGCTATGCCCTTGTATGGTAAATTATTCCTCAACGATGTCATCGAAGAGCTTGTCTTTGACCCGAAAGGTGAAGTTCTCGGAGGCGCCAAGGATATGATTGTCGTGAAGGGCGCCCCCCTTTTGACGATATCAGCCAGTAGTATTGAAAGATAGAAAAAACTGTACCAGATTCTATGGGAGAACATGAACATGTTCAACAAGAGGGCGATGGTGACATGTGTGAGTGGCAGCCTCCTGCAACCCTCTATCCCCCCAGGTCGTAAACGGCGTGATGCTACCTTTTGTATTGATCTTCATGCTGTTTTTAATCAACAAGAAGGAATTGATGGAAGAGGATAGGAACTCAATGACGTTTAATAAAATGGCAGGGCGACGACCATAGTCACGAATCACGCTGACCGGGACGTTTGTTGTCACAATGGTTATTTAGAATTCATGGACAGGTGAGGTCGATGGTAAAAGCAATAGAGTGGTTCAAGGACAGAGTCATCATGCTTGATCAAAGCAGGCTGCCTGCAGAGGTGACGTATATCGAATGCTGTGATTATCACACTGTCGCGGAAGGCATCAAGAAGCTTTGGATACGGGGAGCTCCGGCGATCGGCATTGCGGCAGCTATGGGTATTGCCCTCGGCGCGAGGGATATAGAGACTGAGGATTTTGAAGAGTTTATGGCAAAGCTTGAGCCGGTCTGTAATCTCCTTCTCTCGACGAGGCCGACGGCAGTAAATATTCAGTGGGCGGTGGACAGGCTGAAGGGGTTGCTTGCGGACAAGGGAGGCCTGCCCGTTGTTCAGCTGAAGGAGATGCTTATTGAGGAGTCCAAGAGGATCCTTGAGGAGGACCGGGAAGTCAACCGGGCAATCGGACGGTACGGAGCCGGGCTCATCAAAGACGGAGATGCTATTCTGACCCACTGCAATGCAGGGGCGTTGGCAACCGGCGGATATGGTACCGCAACAGCACCGATGTTCATTGCACAAGAGCAGGGAAAGAGAATACAGGTGTTTGCTGATGAGACGAGACCGATACTGCAGGGTGCTCGACTTACTGCCTGGGAGCTGATGCAGGAAGGCATACCTGTTACCTTGATTACTGATAATTCTGCGGGATCACTCATGAAGAAGGGTCTGGTCGACCTTGTCATCGTCGGAACTGACAGGACGGTCAGGAATGGGGATGTGGCGAATAAGATCGGTACCTATCCGCTCGCCGTCCTTGCTAAAGAGCATGGGATACCCTTTTATGTTGCGGCCCCTACGAGCAGCATCGACTTGTCGATCTCCACTGGGGATGAGATACCGATTGAAGAGCGGGATCCTTCGGAGGTAACCCATATCTTCGGAAAAGTTACGGCGAACGGACGCGAGTCCTTCTGGGGTTCAATCCGGATAGCGCCTGAGGGCGTTGCGGTGAGGAATATGGCCTTCGATGTAACACCTCATCGGTATGTAACTGCTATAATTACAGAGAAGGGTGTATTCAAGCCGGGAGATGTCAGGCATATAATGGATCGGCTATGAAGTGTGACAATATTTTTTCACTGTATGCAGAGGACTTGGATCGTGTAGAGAAGAGCCTTAGAGCTATTTTTGCGAGTGAGGCCCTCATCATCCCTGTGATCGGGGAACATATTATACGGGGCGGAGGCAAAAGGCTGAGGCCGCTCTTTTTAATTCTGAGCGCTGACCTTGCCAATTACAGGGGCGAAAACAGGATCATCCTGGCGGGTATTGTTGAAGCGATCCATACAGCGTCCCTACTCCATGACGATGTAGTGGACGAAGCCCAGGTCAGAAGGGGGAAGCCCGCCTCTCATGTCCTGTGGGGAAATCAGGTAGCTATTCTTGTGGGAGACTATATTTATGCTACTGCCCTGAGAATCTCTGTCCTACAGGATGACCTGAGGATCATCGAGGCGCTGTCAGGGGCGATAGCCGCCATGACTGAGGGAGAGATTATGCAACTGAACAAGGTGGCAGATCCTGAGATAACCCTTGATGAGTATTATCGGATAATCTCTTCAAAGACAGGTGCTCTTATCTCGGCAGCATGCAGGATCGGCGGCATCTTGGGCAGACTCCCCCGGGAAGAGGAGGATGCACTCAGCAGATTCGGTATGAAGACGGGAATCGCATTTCAGATAGCAGACGATGTACTGGATTACATGGCAGATGAGAGGGGCCTCGGGAAGAAACTGGGGAAGGACCTCGAAGAAGGCAAGATAACACTTCCCCTCATTTACCTGCTCAAGGTGGCCTCGAGTGAAGAAAAAGAAGAGGTGAAACGGATTATCAAGAGTGATCTTTTCGGGACTGATGACTTGATGAGGATTACCGAGCTGTTCGGAAAGTATCGTGCGATAGAAGAATCTCTGAGGATTGCGCAAGGGCTGCTGAATGAAGCGAAGGAAGAACTTACGGTATTTTCAGACTTACCGGAAAGGAAGTCCCTGTTAATGCTTGCAGAGTACGCTCTTGCAAGGCAGAGGTAATGCATCCGCTGGCTGAATTGGCGAGAAAGGCGGTGGAGGAGTTTACGACAACGGGTAGGATTCTTCCACCTCCTCAAGAACTCACGCCCGAGATGCGGGATCGGGCAGGGGTCTTCGTTTGTCTGAAAAAAAAGAATGGAGAATTGAGGGGATGTATCGGCACTTTTATGCCCTGTTGCAGGAACGTGGCTGAGGAGATCATCAGAAATGCGGTAGCTGCTTCAAGAGAAGACCCGAGGTTTTTCCCCGTAGAAGCTGCTGAGCTATCTGATCTCACCTATTCGGTTGATGTGCTTTCTCCCCCCGAAAGGATAGAGAGTGTCGAGGTTCTGGATCCCAAACGATATGGGGTGATTGTCGAGCATAGAGGGCTGAGGGGGCTTCTGCTGCCGGACCTCGAAGGGGTGGACACTGTAGAGGAGCAACTCAGGATTGTAAAGATGAAGGCTGGAATATCTATGGCCGAAGACTGCATAGTCCATAGGTTTGAAGTCGAGAGGTACTGTTGAACAATCGGAGGCGCTGCATTTTTCATCATAGGCAGGCGCCAAGGTGGAGTTAGGTGCCAGCGGTCTTCTGAGGATCCTGCACGTCTCCGGAGCGTTTCAGGACGGAGAGGGAGCACCCCGCTGGAGATAATGCAGTAGAGCCTATGCAAGAAGACTGGTCGGAGGATTCGTTGGAGATGCCTCTCACGGGAAACCTTAGAGAATATAGCCTGCCCAGGATCCTCCTTGAAATTAAAAGAAAGGGGGTGACCGGCACGCTTTCTCTCACGTCTCCGCCCGTTACGAAAAAAATCTATTTTGACAAAGGCGCCCCTGTTTTCGCTTCTTCTGCGTCGGACGGTGACAGGTTCGGCGAGATGCTCGTGAGGGCAGGTAAGATTACTACCCAGCAGCATGAGAAATCCCTGGCACTCCTGAAAACAACGGGGAAACGATACGGTGAGATACTGGTGGCACTCGGCTACATCACGCCAAAGGAACTCGTAGGGAGCGCCAAATACCAGGTAATGGAGATTATGTATAGCTGCTTCCAACTTGACGATGGTATCTATGAATTTCAGGAGGAGGTCTTGTCTTCTCAAGAGATAACCCTCACGATAAGCATGGAAAAACTTATCTACGAGGGCATCAAGAGGCTGGAAAGGAAGGCGGCAGTGCAAAAAGATATGCCGCACCCTGATATGGTGTTCAAACCCAACGATGCTTATGGAATTCCTCGGCGAAATGGGGGTGGGTTTCTTGATCTTAATGCCGAGGACAGTCGAATACTTTCCCTCGTGGATGGAGAAAGAACGGTAAGGCAGGTGACAGAGGAAGCACATGCAGATTCCTTTGAGGCAATGAAAACCCTTTATGGATTGGCTTTTGTCGGCGTAATCGTCCAGAAAGGAACCGCGAAGAAAAGCGCTGAGGCCGGAGATCCCGCGGGAGCGGCGGGAGACGAGTCGTGCATGGAAAGCGAAAAAACACCATCTCTTTCCGAAGTTCATAATGATCTGGTGAAAAGGGTTGAAGACCTTTATCAGCAGCTGAAGAGTATGGGCCCTGATGAACTACTGCAGGTTGATAAGAGGACAGAATTGCCAGAGATAAAGAGAAGTTACTATCGACTGGTAAAAGAATTCCATCCTGACAGGGTTTATCATATAGACGATAACGAATTAAAATATAAGATCACCGCTATTTTTGATACCATAACAAAGGCGTATAAACTGTTTCTGGATGAGGTAAAGCGGAGGGAGTATTTTGATTCCCTAGGGAAGCCGTCGAAGCCTCATTCATGGAAAGAGCCAGACAGGCCCCCTGAGAACGTTACTCGGGAAATACTCCTAAAGGAAATGTTTCAGAGAGGAATGGAGGAGTTCAAGAAGGGCAATTTCTGGGGGGCTGTTGATCTATTTAAACGGGTGACCAGTGAAGATCCCCAGAGCGCCAGGGCATGGAATTATCTTTCTCTTGCCCTAAGCAAGGTTCCCAATAAACTGAAAGAGTCTGAAGAAACGCTTCTCAAGGCTGTTGCCCTCGACCCTTCTAACAGCGAGTACCTCACTAACCTTGGGCTTATCTATCTCAAGGCAGGGCTCAAGCTGAGAGCAAAAAAACAGTTCGAGAAGGCCCTGAGATTAGATCCTGATGACATGCAAGCAAAGAAGGGCCTTCAAGAGATAGGATGATTTTCAAGGATGAAGCACGAGTCTTCGATCTGATGGCAAGCTCGAAGGCACCTCGATAATGGATGCAGCCGCCCGACGATTAAAAAAGCTCTTTTCTAAGATCTCACCCATGATTGAACCATACACCCAAGAGGTCTGTCCTCAATGCCAGGAGGTCTGTTGCAAGCAAAGGCATGCCTTTCCAAATGAGAAAGACCGTATCTTTCTGGGTGCCCTTAGTGTCGAAAGTCCGCCCTGTGACAGCAGTCGGTCACCTGATGAACAGTGCCAGTTTCTCGGCAGAAAGGGGTGTATAAACCCGAGATGGATGAGACCCTTTCGGTGTACATGGTTTTTCTGTGAACCCTTGCTAAGAGCCATGGAGAGGGGCCCGGAGAAGAGATATAGGCAATTGACAGCACTGCTGGGTGAGATCGTCAAAGTGAGCAATGATCTGCAGGTGAAGTTCCTAGATCGGGAATCCCCCTAGGTAATTACAGGAGATCTGCTTCCTGTTGCGGCTTGGCCTGATCAGTGCTGGAGAGATGGTATAATCGTATGCCGTTCATAACAAGATACAATGAATATTTCATATTTCTTTAATTCCTATTCCGGGATGTACATCGTCCAATCCTTCTGGCATTCCCTCATCGCTGCTGTTTTGGTCGACAGCGCCATCCGTATATGGCGGATTAACAATTCATCAGCAAGCCAGAGACTTCGATTCCTCGTCCTCATATGCCCGATCGTTTCATTCCCGCTTTATCAGGCAATAAATCCTGACAGGGGCTCCCTCTTTTTTAGACTAGGGGCGCTCTTCGATAGTAATCGAGTGATGAATCTGGAGCTGTGGGGAAGGATCCCCCTCAGTCTCGGTGTTATTCTTCTCATCTGTATCACGACTTTCATCGTTATGATACAGGAGATTATCCCGATCGTTTGGCATACCATCGAATCGAGACAATCGGACTCTGAAGGAAAGATACCCGGTGAGGATTCCCCCGTGAAGCAGGCGTTAGAGGACTTGCCCGGGGAAAAACCCGATGTTGTTATCGTGGAGGATGATGAACCTGTGTTATTTTCCACAACAGGAAGCAAAACGGCGATCTTTTTATCCTCCGGGATGCTGGAGGTACTGAGCGTTGAGCAGTTGCAGGCGGCGATTGCCCATGAGATCGCTCATATTATCAGGAATAGACGGCCGGTCCTCATTATCACATTTCTGCTGCGGCTCCTGATGTTTTATAATCCCATTGTTCTCTTTGAGTTCAGAAAGATTGTCCAGGAAGAAGAACACATCTGTGACGATATGGCGGTCTCTTTGACCCGTAAGCCCCATGCACTGGCTGAAACCCTGAAAAAACTGTATTATGAGCCCGAACAGAGGAATCTCGTGAACCTGCGCGAGTTCTCGAAATTAAAAGACTCCATCGAGGAATATGGCCACAACATGCATATCGAGGGCAGGATTATGCGGCTTGAAGGGGGTGGCGGCCCGAGAACCGGCAGTGCCTGGTTTGCCTTCATGCTGACACTTTTGGCAATCATCGTAATGAATTATTTTATTGTATGAGGGAGAAGTTATGAGTGTGCGTGAGAAAATCTTCGGTGGTTTTTCTTTTGCAATATTGATTGCAGGGGTGATTATCGCCTTAAAGATCATGAATTGGCTGCCAACTGCTTTCCAGGAAGGCGTCATGAAGAGGTATGACAGCATTGAACAGGTGAGGGCGGCATTGAATATCAAAGAGATATATATCCCGACATATTTCCCCCAGAGCCTCACTTGGCCGCCGTCTCTTATTTTGGCCCAGAGCAAACCTTTTGAAGCGGTAATTATAGGATTTAATTCAGTGGGAAAGGACGATATCACACTCATAATATCGCAGTCCGCTGCATCAGGTTTTTCCCCCGATGAAAAAATAAAGCTTGTCCATATAAAGGATTTGATCAAATACTCCTTAAAAGGCAGAGATGCACTTATCGAGGTGGGTACCGATAAAAACGGAGCGCTCTGCAGCCGGATTGCATGGATTGAAGGGAACTTCAGGATCCGTGTGACGCTGAAGTCAACTCCCTTTGATCTAATAAAGATTGCAGAGAGTATGGTGCATTGACGGTGGTTTCCTTCGTAACACCGTTGCTAAAACCATGGACAAATATTCCANNAAGTTCTCATGACGATTCGCATAACGGAATTTCTTCAGATCAGCAAGCTTTTCGCCGTCCCGGAGTTTTGCAAACAGGGCCTCTCGGCGTTGCCCAAAAGACAGCTGTATCCGGAAGGAGGCGAGTCTTCCAGCGGAGAAACGGATAGACGACTTTCGTAGGTAAGGTATTTCTCCGCCCTGTCATTCGCCTGTAGCTGCCTTGATTGCACACNNTTCGTCCTGTTTTTCGCAGAGCGCCTCAATAGAACCGATTGCAGTCCGACTTGTTGCCTATCCCCTGCTGCTTTATGCTTAGCTTCATGTCCAAATACTATAATATTTTTTTTGCTTATTGACTCTGTTCACCACGTGAAGCCATCAATTCATTACGGGTCACTGGCTATAGCAGGCCTCCGATAGATACTGTTGAAGATGCTTTACTGATACGCCACGATGGTCCGGCAAATAGCGATTTAGCATTTGCCATTACTCTATACGTCCAGGGGAGAAGCTTCATGCTGTCTTTCGGATCTTTCAGAACAACCCTATAATGCATTAACTCCATATCTTTAGCGGTGGCCTGGTAACTAACCAGCCGTCAGTCCTGATGCGCAAATCCTGACAGTAAGGTGAGCAGAGTCAATAAGCAATTTTTTTTTATAAAAATATTAAAATCTTAACCCTTGATGTGTGAGCAGCGCCGGTGCGAGGCTATGCCCCATCCAGGATATCTCCCACCTTACGCACTCTCCTATCCCTCGCCCTACGAACAAATTCCTATAAGAAATAGGAAGTTCTTCCAATTTTCATCATCCCCTGTTCCGTGTATAGTGGAATCAGGAAATAGGATGGTGAGGAATGACCACAAGGAAGGAGGTGAATAAAGATGATGCGGTACAAGGCAGGAGACAGGGTAAGTAAAGGATCGTATTGGGATTTTAAAAGCGGTAGCCGGGTCGATTTGGCAGAGGAAGGGATCCTCCCGGGGGATGAAAGATCGAAATACGTAAAATGCTCCCCAATCCTTGTCCTGCTTTTCGGTCCGATAGCAGGGCTGGTGTACGTCATAGCACTCCCCTTTATCGTTTTGGGAACGATTCTGACGCTCGCAGGGAGGAGGCTCGTAAACAGCATGGCAAGCATCGTATCTTTTGGATGGAGACCGAGAGAGGCACATCTGGGAGGGAAAAAGAAAAGGCAGAAAAAGCCGTGATCACGTCGGACAAGCCTGCAAAGGGTCCGAAGAAAAAGGAGGAGAAAAATGCATACACTCTACGATTTTATAATCCATATCAAGGGGATAGAGTATCTGTTAGCTCTCGCGTTTATTGCGGGATATCTAGTCTATTACGAAGCATTAAAGCCTAAGCCCTTCAAAACTTTGGTGGAATCCGGTAAGGAGGACATCGAGTTCGTCAAGAAAACGGGCTATCGAAACACCCTAAGAACCTTCGGTAAGATCGCTGCTGCTCCATTTATCGGCGTTGCGTATGTAGTTATGCTCCCCTTCGCCTTTGCATACGCTCTCGCAACAGCGGCTCTCAATGGTGTCTTTGCACTGGCAGGAAAGAGCGCTACATTCGGATGGAGGCCTACCGAGGCTTATCTGGCGGGCAAGAAAAAGGATAGGAAGAAGAAGGAAGAAGAGAAATAATCCCGAGCAGTCAGGTATCCATGACAACTCAACAATCCCCCGCTGGGTTTACCCTTCAGGGGGACTTGTTGAAAAGGAGGCAAAGTAGATGAAAAAGATAGTGATCCTCTGCTTTATATTCAGCATATGCATTTTCTCCGGCGCATCCCTCTTTGCGGGGAATGTTGCCAAGAGCCCTGAGTTCGCTACCCTCGACAGCATAGCAAACAAATATGAGGCGGTCATATTCACCCATGCAAAGCACGCCTCTTTGGCGGGCCGTTGCGGGAGCTGCCATCATCAGCATGGCAACAGTGAATCGCTTCCCTGTAAGGAATGCCATTCCCTTACGCGTGCTGATTTCGAAAAGTCGGTATCACAGAACTTCATGGCCTGCAAGAACTGCCATGCCGGCATCGACCGCACAAATCCTGGTATGCCGGGGCTCAAAGTTGCCTACCATCAGACGTGTTTTCAGTGCCACAGGGGAATGGGAAATATCGGGTTAGACCCGAAGGGTTGTACGGAGATCTGCCATGCAAAAAAAGAACAGATAATCGGCAAGAAGTGACGTAAGCCGTGGAAAGGAGGAATTATGGCTAAAGAGAAACGAACAGATAAAGAAGTGAAAGCCGTGGAAAGCGGCACCGGAGATTCCGGCAACAAGAAAGGCAAGGGTCTGACCAGGAGAGGGTTCTTAGGGACTGTAGCTTCGATCGGGGGTGCTGCCCTCATCAGCAATGTGAATGAGGCATCCGGATATAGTCAATACGGATACGGGCGCAGGGAATTTCCCGGTCACCCCGGCAGTTTTGGCTGTCTGACGGATTTTACCCGGTGCGTGGGCTGCCGGAGCTGCGAAAAGGCATGCAACGAGGCGAACCACCTCGCGAAGCCAGAGGTTCCGTTTGAGGATAAGTCTGTTTTTGGGGAGGTGAGAAGACCGAATGCACATGCATATACGGTGGTCAATCGATACGATAATCCGAAGGATAAGAACAGCCCCATCTATCGGAAAATGCAGTGCAACCACTGCAAAGAGCCGGCGTGTGCCAATGCGTGCCCAGTCCATGCCTATTCGAAAACCCCAGAAGGCGCAGTTTATTATGATGAGAGTCTCTGCTTTGGCTGCAGATACTGCATGACAGCTTGTCCTTTTTATGTGCCGGCCTTTGATTATTGGAGTGCCCTGGAGCCGAAAATCGTCAAATGCACGATGTGCCGCGACAGAGTCAAGAAAGGTGGCATTCCAGCCTGTGCAGAGGCCTGCCCCACGGGAGCCATTACCTTTGGTCAAAGGGATGAGCTGATCAACATCGCTAAGGAGAAGATTCTGAAAAGCCCCGACAAGTATGTGAACCATATCTACGGGGAACATGAGGTCGGAGGGACGAACTGGCTGTATATTTCAGGGGTTCCTTTTGAGCAACTCGGGTTTCCTTCGGCCCTGCCGTCAATACCCCTTTATGAACAGACAAGAACCTTTCTCAACGAGGTACCGCTCGTGCTCACCGTCTGGCCGGCACTCTTCACAATGTGTTATGTGGCTTCTCGTCAAAGGAATGAGCCGGAAAAGGGCAAAGAAGCAAATCAAGGAAAGGAGGAGATAAAAAATGGGTAACGGATATGCAATCAAAAGCGACAACTTTAAGTCCTGGTTTATGGATAAGTTGCTCATGGGAATGAGCTGGCAGGAGTATGCGACAACACTCCTGACCCCTTTCAATGTCATCGCAGCGATCATCCTCGCTGTCGGCCTTCCCCTGATCGTAATGCGGTACATCGATGGTCTGTATCTTGTCACTCACGCTTCCGATGACTATCCGTGGGGCCTGTACCTGGGCTGGGGTCTCTTTGGCGGAGTTCCGTTATCGGCAACGGGATTTGTGATAGGGACAGCTTACTACATTTTCGGGTTTAAAAACTACCGTCCCATTGTAAGACTTGCAATCCTGACGGGACTTTTGGGCTATTTCTTCGCGGTTACTTATCTGTTGGTCGACCTTGGCAGGCCGTGGAGACTCTACTACCCTATGATAATCAGTTTTGGTACGACCTCGGTGCTGTTCCTGGTTGCGTGGCATGTGTCGTTATACCTGACGGTCCAATTCTTCGAATTCAGCCCTGCTCTCCTAGAGTGGCTCAAATCGAGAAGGGTCTGGAAATGGGCAGAGATGCTCACAATTGGTATGACCATAGCTGGCATCGTCTTGTCCACACTCCACCAGTCTGCCCTCGGCGCCATGTACCTCCTTTCCCCCGGGAAACTTCACCCTCTCTGGTACTCGACGTATATCCCTTGGCTCTTCCTCTGTTCGGCGATCTATGTTGCGTTTGCCATGGTCATATTCGTGAGCACCCTTGCCGTCCGTTTTCTCAGTGACAGGGCCGACGAGACCTTCCTCGGGAGTATCGACAGGATTACACTCAGCCTCGGCAAGGCAGCTTGTGTCGGGATGTACGTGTATTTTGTCTTAAAGCTGATAGGTATAGCCCATGACGACAATTGGGGGCTTC
>DMNE01000034.1:0-1470 GCA_003453735.1 Nitrospiraceae bacterium
AGCCTTTTTTACCTGATTGTTGATGTAACGGAACTGCGCGTCTCGATCAGGATGCTCTCCACCTTCCTCCGTCTTGCGGTTGCTTTGCAGACTGTAGTTCTGCTCGTGGAGAAGTTGGGCGACCTTCACATGGCTAATCGGATGCTTTTGTTTTGTCAGCTGCACAGCCAGGGTCCGCGTGCTTTTACAGATCCAGCGCAAAGGGGATTCAGGATCGACCCGCGTTTCGGGTTCAATCAAGCGATTCAATATATCCAGAAGCTTGGGATCGTTTGTTTCAATTTTTTTTCTCCCCGCACCACCGCGACGGAAACGTCCCTCCGGAGGGGAATAACCATTTTTGATGTCTTGAATACCGTGGGCAATGGCTTTTCGTGACAATCCACTGGCTTTGCTCACAGTTGAAATTCCTCCGTAGCCCAAGGTCATCGCCTCATTGGCCGCCATAATGCGGCGTGTCCGTTCATCCAAAAAAGACCAGACAGCGGCAAATTTCTGCAGTAGCTTGTCATAACATTCTACCAATATAGCAGGAATGAAAGAGAAAAAGGCGCAGAAGTATGCACTAACTGCCTGATATAACAGAATTATCTGATAATTTTATCAAATCAATTAATATCCTCTGCAGTTTCAACTTGACAATACCATTGTATCTTGTGTATCCTGTGTTACAGGAGGAAATTATATGAGCTCAACAATCACAATACGAGTTGAAGACGACCTTAAGGAAAGGCTTGTCCGCCTATCGAAGGCCACGGACAGGACTATATCCTACTTACTAGGAAAGGCGATCGAAGAGGTTCTCGAGGTCGAGGAATGGCAGGTAGGCCAAACCAAAAAGGCGATCGAAAAGGCAGATAAACTCGGCGCTAAGTTCGTCGATCACAGCGAGGTCGAGGCATGGCTCAAGACCTGGGGTACGAAAAAAGAAGGGAAACCGCCTAAGTGCGCCTGATATGGACAGATGATGCCATGTCGGATCTCCTCTCTCTACGACAATATATCGCCCAGGATCATCCCGCCACGGCCCAAAGCGTGGCGCAGCGTATACTCGCCACAATTGCCTATTTGCGAGATCATCCGGAGATCGGCCGGCCTGGTAGGACACCAGGGACACGCGAGTTGGTCGTCGCGGGAATCCCGTATATCATCCCTTATCGGGTCAGGCGCGACACGATAGAGCTTCTCAGAGTTTTTCACACGTCGCGGAAGTGGCCGGAGGAGAGTAATAACTTGTGAACATGGCCTCGAAAGGTCGCCTGGACCAGTTTGAGTTCCTCAATGCGTATCAGGAGAAGGATGAAAAATGCCCTTCAAAAATTAAGAGTAACTATTATTATATATCAATGAGTTACAGCGGCGCTATGAAGAAATTTTGACAAAAAATGAGTAGCAGTTTTCTAATGTATCAAGGAGTTAGGGTAGGTCAATGTAACTTCTCAATAACTCAGGGGGAGTTGCAATAACAAG
>DMNE01000034.1:1544-5568 GCA_003453735.1 Nitrospiraceae bacterium
TCGCTACGGGTTGACCCGCTTATTTTTCTTTTTTTCACGTATTCCCGTATATCATTCTCGCTCAAATTATTATGCAAGGGGATGTCGGGACGGTCAAGAACCCTCGACAGCTTACTTTTGTTTTTGTGTAATCGGGTGAGGGCGATATTTAAAGACATGAAACAGGTGTTTGATTTGCAGAGCTCGTCGAACTTCTCCTCTATCAACACCTTTTTTTCTTCTGCCGGGAACTTTTTATACTCCTTCATGTCGGCAT
Organism: Nitrospiraceae bacterium; assembly: GCA_003453735.1. GTDB lineage: Bacteria > Nitrospirota > Thermodesulfovibrionia > Thermodesulfovibrionales > UBA9159 > UBA9159. Next base: position 1,801 of record DMNE01000034.1, read on the forward strand.
ATAATTCCCAAATTCTGCCGCGAATCTCCTCAAGTGTTTCTTTCTGTCTGTCACTGAACCCGACAAGTCTATGGATGATCCGTTCGGCATGGATCCAGCACAGTGCGTGCAGCAAAACATCAAACTGTCCAGCATCATCACTAGCGATGACCAGTCTTTTGTTGAAACCATGATCGAGCACGCTGCCCAAAAGCGCCCCTTCTGTAGTTATGCGGATATGCCGTTCATCGGTGATAGATAAAGTTTGAATGTTTTCTTCCCACGTCTGAAAACTCTCATAGGTTGTGTCGCACAAGGCAGTGAATTGAGAAAGCGGTACCCCGGGGAGACGCTGTGCTTCCATATAATCGAGGGCATCGGCATTGATCACATAATCGGTATGTCCTGCCCTCAAAAGTGCAAGGAAATTCATACGGCTTTTACTTTCGGTTCTCTGAAACCAGGCGAACCATTCGTTGCGAATGTGGGTGCAATACCCGTTCTGTCCCTCATGCCGTGCGCCGGTGTCATCTACATGGATGTGTCCTGAAACTGCAAGCCCTACCTTCAGGATACCTTCTTTTTCTGCGTGAAACCGATTTTTTCTCTCTGTGATGATCCGGTTAATCTGTCCTGCCGAGATATCGATGCCGAACTCCTGAAGTTGCTCCAGGATTAAAGGTTGTGTTACATGCGCATGGTAGTACTGATACAGGATATAGCTGATCGGCGTTGAGCCAAAATGGCTGTCCACTTCCTCCGGAAGCTTTCCCACAATATAGGTGCCCTCAGGGGTTCGCCAGCATTCAAGGCGGTATCTGATATTGTGGCAGCTGATCGCTATATCCTGAACCACAAAGTCCTGATACCCTTTGAACCTGCTTCCCAAAGGAATCGTATCGGGACTGATTTGCTTTGTCTCATGTATCTGAAGTTCTTCCGTCTTGCTCCGCTTGATTGATCCAGGCCGCTTCTTTGCTCCCTCTTCCTGTTGCTTATTGTCTTGCCCCTGCTCAAGTTAGCTAATTGCTTTTTGACGTCGGCCAACGATTCCAAACGTACAAAGGCACTGCTGCTTTTTCCCTTCCGACCATAGCTGATCTGATAATAGGGACCGTGTCTTTGCGGTGCTTCAGGATCTTTGCACTTACACGTCGCCTTCCCGCACACATTGTATTGTTTGCTCAGGCTTCCGGGGCGAAGCTCGCCGAGTTCTGTTAATTCCTGCTTTATCTTTTCAATCCGTTTATCGATTTGTCTTAACCGATTCATTGTCGATAGCCTATCATACTATCAGATAAATGCAAGCTTTTTTTATGGAAAGGCAGATTAATTTGAATTTGTATCTCTTCCGGTAGAGTAAGCTTATATTTAGGATGGCGACTGTAATCAATCAGTCTACATTGTTATTTATGTGTGCCAGAGGTTATTGAGAAGTTACTAAGGTTGCCCGTTCAAATCGGGTCGCCCCGACCATTTAAATCAAGTAAATTCAAACACTTAATACAGTCAGTGCCCTCTTTTTCGGGTGCGTGGTGGGTGCGTGGCGAGGGGGGAGTGGCTTCCATCACCGACCTTATCACCCTTGACATTGTCTGCAAGTGGTTACTCCTCTTGTCTCCACCTACTTGCCGCTTCATCCTGCAACCTGCTTACCAGATGGTGGAGGGTTTACCATATCTGTCCCGACCTCTTTTAATCGAACCTGAGCCTCTACAACGTAGCGTGAAGGAAATATTTTGAGTCCTGTGCCGCCTGTTATGTCATAGCAGCGTTCTCCGTTAAAAAAATGTTAAAGTTTTAGAAGCGATAGAGCTCGATCGGAGGTTTTTGAAAGAACTCTGATCAACAAGGAGGAATCATTATGGCGATAAGAAAGAACGGAGAGCTGACTCCTAAGGAAAGGCTTTTTGTTGCTGAATATCTCAAATATTTCAACGCTACCAAGGCTGCTTCGGAGGCAGGATATTCGAAGAAAAGTGCCAGGGCCATAGGTGCTGAAAACCTGACAAAACCTCACATTATTGAAGCCCTTGCGAAATCAAGGCAATCTCTGGAAAAAAGAGAAGAGGATGCCCTTCTCGATGCCCACCGAACCGAGCGGTTACTTGATATTTGCATGACATTTAACCCTAAGGATTACTTTGATAAAGACGGAAATTTTAAGCCGATTCAGGATCTTACGGCTGATCAAGCCTATGCGATCAGTGAGATTGCCCGTATTGAGACGGAACTCGGAACACAGATAAAGCTGAAATTTGTGGACCGTCTCGAGGCGATAGGGAAGAAGATGAAGCGCTTGGGGATGATGAAGGACATGAGTGAAACGACCGTTCACTCTGGTTTTCCAGCGAACTACGAGGAGTGGCGGAAAAGGTTGGGGTATGACGACGATGGAGTTTCGAGTTGAGCATCCTGGATAATAACCATTTGAAATTACAGGGCTTTTGTGCCTATTAAGGCTTACAGTTAATAACTGTAGTTGATAAACGTCATATCTCGCAGAATGGGGGCGGTCGCTGGTTCGAAATCAGCATCGCCTACCATTTTTTTTTAATATCAATAGCTATAACCTCAGAAATCGCCGAAAACCAGTCAGGAGAGGTCAAACTTTCTTCAAAGTTTCTTTTTTTAATCGATCCTGGGCCTCCAGAATTTGTCTGAGATATCCTTGACCCTGCTGATCATTTCAGAGCTCCAGCAATTAAAGGTTGACTTGATTGGAGCCGGTGAAGGTTTGAAAGGGCGCTCTCCTGTTGGTGTTAAAGGGCGCTTACCTTCTCCTTGGGAATATGTGCGAACTCTCTTCTGATTATGGAGAATGTTCCATAGATATGGAATAGTTTCCAGAGACATCAGATCCTAGCCCTAACAAGAATTCACAGTAAATCAAGGAATGAAGCCTCTTTACGATGAATGGCATCCTATATGCATTCCGTAAGGAATCAGGATAAGCTATAACCGTAATTAAAAGGAGAAGAAAATGATGGAAACTCAAGGGAAGCATCTAAACTGCTGGGAATTTAAAAAATGTGGGAGGGAACCTGGTGGTAACAAAGCCAAAGAACTTGGCATATGCCCTGCTGCAATCGACGAAAGGCTTNNAGGCTTCACGGTGTTCACGGTGGGAAAAACGCAGGAAGAGCGTGTTGGGTATTGGCAGGCACGATGTGCGGCGGGAAAGTTCAAGGAACATTTGCTCAGAAGAATCAAAACTGTGCAATATGTGATTTCTTTAAAACAGTTAAGGAAGAAGAACACTCAGCCTATGAATTATCAATAGTCCTACTCAACAGAATTAAGTCATTCAAACGCATTGAGGACCTTGCAGCGAAGATTCCAAGGAGACCCGCACAACTGACGGAATCTCCCGGGTAATCCATCCTGGGCCTGTACAGCAACCTGGTATCTTTACGTTTGACAAGTAATTTCATACTGATATGATGGTGATAGAGCATCCGGAGGGAGCAGTGAGTATCGAAGAAGATTTGGACGCGAAATTCAGAGCCAAGAATGTTCGGGTAGTCTTATATCCCGAGACAGAGACAATGGAGTTCTCCACGCTGACGCAGTTCCGTGACTTTATGATGAAGAAAAAGGACTTTTGGTCTGAATGCGACACCAGCAAAACTAGCAAAATAGATTCGCATTTTCAACAGACCGTGTCAACACTTGATAGAGCACTCAACCAAAGTGATTGTATCCAAGGAAACCCGATCGTTGACAACACCATAAGTAGATCGGAGAGATGCGTTCTCGTGCGTCTATTTCCTGTACTTTTTGATCACT
>DMNE01000321.1 GCA_003453735.1 Nitrospiraceae bacterium
TTCACACCCCTATACTTCACGACTCACTTATAAATTTATAATATATTATTATACCCTGATGGATCAATAACAGGGGAATCGAATTGCATAAGTTTTGCGTTGTTGCTCATGTTTGTGAATAAGTGATGCTGTCCGTGCTGAAACTACTCAATAATTTCCTCAGCCATAGATGGTCGAATATTCGTTAGAATCTCAATAAAAATATATCGTAGTCACCNNAAACTGCGCTACCTGCTGAAAGAGATACTCAATATCCGCGGCTGTAAATCGGGATGTCATCTTCACAGTAAGACTATAGGAGCAGTGCGATCGCAATATGCTTATTACGCTTGCTTGCGACGTACGGTGTACTGTTAAAAAAGAGACTTTTCCCGAAGGCGTCTTTGTGTGCATTTGCAAAAGAAAGAGTCAACATCTATTTACCCATAACGTCCCCCGTACTGAACGCCCCTGGTGCAATTTTAAAAGACTGACGCCCGCCGTAATTGAGACATTTTGGGAAACAGTTTGCCCTGCCAGTTTCAACCTAAGACACTCGCGAGTTGCAAACACTTTTCTTTTAACAAAGATTTAACATTGAGTTCATCATTTTGTACCAAACAATGTGGTTTACTATACTTGTTAATTTATTTGTGCGCGTCTTTTGCTGTCCTCCTGGAGGAACCAGGAAACCCGGATCGATCGTGGTGATAATCCAACGATCTGTCCGGTTTTTTTTTCGTAACATGCTGCAAAGTTCAAGCCAAACCCACCGCAAGGTGGGGACGGAAAGCCACGGGTTCGCTACGGACAGCCGGGTTGCCTTTCTCTGAAAGAGAGAGTAGTCGACTTTTCATTCCTAAGGCAGCTAACAAGGAGTCAGTAGTCAGTCAATACTACAGGGAAAGAGGTGGAATATTGATCAAAAAAAGTCTTGTTGTTGCTGTTGTAGCGCGTGCGGCTTTGGCAGGAATTGCTTTTGCAGGGGGCGTCAGCAATGTTATAGAGTTCCTCGCAAGCATAGGAACTATGACCTTTAACCACGGGAGCGCTTGACCCGGAACCCACTGTTACTGCTAGGCTGCTTTTCTTAAAGCCTGATTTTTCCGCCCACACCGCATAGGAGCCTGGAGCAACATTCAAAAACTCGTAATTGCCCTCTGAATCGCTCACTGTCTTTCCCACAATGTTGTCGTTAGGTGCTTTAAGCAGAAGCTCTGCCCCGGAAAGAGGTCTTTCTAAAGCATCCTTAACCGACCCGTGAATTTCATCCGCTGCCGACGGAGCGGCATAAACTATAACTGCCGCCGTAACGAAAAACGCAAAGTTCAGAATAGCGCCCCCAAAAGAGATGATAAATCGCATTACGGCCTCCAGCGTTCCAGTGCATTTTAAAAAAATGCGCCCAATGACGCATTGATCGTAAAATATTCTCGCGGTTCTTGATGCTTAGTTTGTGGTTCGATAGTTTAATAAAATAAATGCATATTTTGGATTACAGTAGTGTTACGATTTGGTTAAGAGACTATTTCAATAGTGCGCTCCTCATCGAAGAGTGGACAAAGTCAAGGCAACATTCTTTGTGAGTCAATTCGGTACCACATTGTCTCCCACCCACCACATTCAAAATGTGGTATAATTTCCGAAAACTGCCATGGGAACTCTTTCTAGAGCATCATCACCATGGCATAAAATAACTCGGCTAAAGAGCTTTGAAGGAGAGAGGCTTGCTCGTAGTAACTTCTCCACGAGGAAAAGAAAGGTAGTGTCCTGATGAAAACACTGCCAAAAGAGAACTTCGCTTGACAGCGTTGCAAAATCGCTCTTCGGTAGGAGAACGCCAGGGTACTTTGACCTGAGAAAGCTGGACGGGACAAAAGGTGTTCGCGTCTGCCATGGAAGGAGCAAATCACTCTCATTGAGAGTGCGAGATTATTACTTTATGGAAAAGATGTGGAAAAAAACTCAATAGCTTTCCATCTTGGCGACTATAGGCAGAAGGGGCTCTATCTCCTTTTTGAGGATTCAAGCATAATCTCACTTACAGAAAGAAATATAGAGCTTACCGCCAATAAATTTTGGGAAGATCCGAACAAAATACCTATCCAGATTAGAAAGGCCTCTGATTTTCAATTGTGTGAAATATGTCCTGAAAGAGGAAGGGAGGGTATCTGCCATTCCTTACGACCTGTTTTGCCGTTTCTTGAACTTATAGACCAGTATTCTTCTTTTGATAAAGTAACAGCTATGTATAGAGAAAATGACAACGGACTGTTGTACATTTCAGAAACCGCAATGCAAACTGCTTTGCAGTATATCTCTATTTTAAGCTTACTGTCTTACTGCAGAGTTGGGAGAAAATACTGGAAATACTATTACGGCGTAATCCCAATCATGGAAATCGATACCGCAGTCACGAGATTCTATTTAAATATTTATTGGCACCACCACGGCAAGATGGACGAAATTAATAATTTCATCTCAGAATTTAGGGCAAATATTTCTATTATAAGTGTAAATATAATAAAACGACTGAATCTGATCTGTAAGAAAGATGCATTTGTAAATGCGTTTATTAATGCGCACGTTTTTGTCGAACTTCTCTCGATGGATATGGAAGCAGTTCTTAAGAAGACTTTCCATACTCTTGGTTAAGTTTGACAACCGTTCTCCACGTAATTCGTCAAACATCATACGTGCACATCAATAATTTTCTGAGCCACCATTTGGATCATCCAGATGTTTCTCACACATGACAAGGCCTCCATGACGCATCGTGCGCAAAGTCTTCACTGTTGTCTGAAGCCGAAACATTTTGCTTTGTTTTAACCACTATGCTTTTTATCAACATTGTGCATTGCGCATCTGCGGTCTTCGTCAGGACACTCCTCACTATTTCAATAAATTAATTAGACGTTTGCGTCTTTGCTTCTTTATGCACATGTCCACTTGACTGAGTAGAAAAGATCGATCGTATTGCTTCAAGTAAAACTGCATTTTTTGTATTACTACAGAAAGAAGATGCCCGAATTCGCGTGCAAAAATGAGTATCCCCAGCAGTACAAAAAAAATTCCCACCACTATGAACGATGCCGCTTCTCTATTTATTGTTCTATGCAGCATCAAATTTACTCTACTCCTCCGTCTATTACTATTTGTAACACATTATACCAAACTTCGGATCTGTGTATAGAAACACGTTTAACTGACACGTTTAACTGCATATTTTTGGAAAATCGTACTAGTTGTGATTTATTTTGGCCGTTTAAGCAACAAATATGACCCGATACTACACTCTTATTGTGCCATTTTCTCTTACTGCACATAAATGGCATCTATCCAAAAGGATCATTGGAAATTTACAATTATACCAAGTACGTTTTGCTTAGTGTCACGCCCGGGAGATTTACCTTGTCAAGTATCTCCAATAGCTGGTGTCTTCAAATGCAGACCTTCTTATGTTCCTGTGATCGTGGATTACAAAGAAACGTAGCCACAAGGTTGGACCATAGTTGCGACTTCTCAGCAATCTAAACCAATCTAAACGGTGATTCACTGCTAGATATGAGGGGGCACTGCATTTGCAATGAAGATTCAAACGCACTATAATGCAAGCATACAGTACACTTTCATCATCATCTGATTGCTGGTCTTATTTATATCTTTTCATAAGAGGTAAACGTGGTAAAAGGCGCTGCAAGGGCTATAATGGTCCTCTTGCCAGCAGTTATGGTTTTGCTGCTTGGGACGGGTTTCGATCTCGCCGGTGCGCACGCAGTGGTCATTGAGTCCTCCCCAACGGATAACGAAGTGCTCACCAGTGCTCCCGGAGAGGTGGTACTCCGCTTTAACGCAAAAATTGAAAAATCACTCGCCCGGGTTACCCTCGCCACGAGCGCTGGCCGGATAATTCCAATGCTTGCACCAATGAAGGAACACAGCCGTGCAACTCCCGACCGCCTGGTGATTACTCTGCCCAACATCGGACCAGGCGACTATCTTCTGCGTTACAAGGTTCTGTCAGTAGACGGCCACGTCGTGATCGGGGTGCTGCGCTTCAGTGTTGTAAGCAAACCATGAGCTTATGATATTTGTGGCTGGCTTGCTGGAGGTTCTCTTCAAGGCACTGGTGCTCATCGGTATGGCATCAGCAGTTGGCGGAGCTGTTTTCTGTCTTGTGGTGTTAAGGCCTCTAGAAAGCGTGGCCCTGCGTCGCGTGGAAAGCCTGAAGACCTCCCTCATGCTTATTGTCTGCAGCAGCGGATTGCTAGCGTTTGCTCAGGGCATGGTTCTGCTGATAGAGCCTTGGGCCTTTGCTGATGAAACTGGGCGCTGGCCACTCACCGAGTTCCTCACAACGCAGTTTGCACGCGCAAGTCTGCTGCACGCCTGCATGGGCCTCTTCCTTCTGGCAACCGCCATTTGGCTTCTTAAGCGCCCTGCTTCCCGTCTCGGCTGGGCGATGATGACTGTTACCCTGGTCCCACTTATGGCGAGCGGCGTCTGGCTAGTGCATGCGGCGAGTCATATAGATCATGCCGCGCAACTCATGACAGTTACCGTTGTCCATCAATTTAGTGCTTCGGTTTGGGCGGGAGGGGTTCTTCATCTTGCAGTTCTGCAACGGCCTATGAGAAATTCTCTTAAGGGAATGTGCCTTTGGCCAGCTGTGGTAGCGCGTTTTTCTCTGCTCGCGGTATTCTCTATTGCTACTCTCTTGGTAACAGCACTTTATCTGTCTCTGCATTACGTCAGGGATTGGAACGGGTTAATCGGTACTGCTTACGGCGCCATGGCCTTTACAAAAGCATCACTCCTTGCGTTGGTACTCGGCTTGGGTGCACTTAATTTCTTTAGTGTGCAACGCTGGATCCAGAGAAGTGATGGAAATGATGTTTCCAAACGGGCGCCTGCCTTGATTGAAGCCGAGATGTACATTGCAATGGTCATCCTGCTTGCTGCAGCAACGCTCAGTTCTCAGCCTCCGGCAGTCGATGTGCTCGCGGAACGAGCATCGCCTATGGAGGTGCTGCAAGTATTTTCGCCGAAGTTGCCCCAACTAACTCCACCCCCTCACCAGGAGATGCTTGCCCATGCCGCTTCCTCTTTCGACCTCCTCGCTCTCCCCAGCACCCTCGATAAGATACAGAGTAACTTCAACCATAATATATGCGGTCTCCTCCTGCTCATCATCGGTATTTTCGCCATGCTCGCCCGTTCCGGAAAGCTGCGCTTTGTACGCCACTGGCCTCTTCTCTTCTTGCTCCTGGCGCTTTTTATCCTCCTTGTAGGTGAACCAGCTGGCTGGCCTTTCGGCACCGAAGGGTTCTGGGAGACTCTCGTCATTCCTGAGGTACTCCAGCACAGGCTCGCAGCGCTTCTCGTCGCGAGTCTCGGCTTATTCGAGTGGCGTGTACGGACCAGAGATCTCGCTCATACTCGCTGGTGTTTTGCGTTCCCCTTACTGTGTCTGGCTGGGGGCGCACTGCTTTTGATCGGTTCCCACACTGCATTAGAGGTGAAGTCGGCATTCCTCAACGAAGTTTCTCACAATGCCATTGGTTTCCTGGCGGTCGGGATGGGGGTGGGGCGCTGGCTGGAACTCCGTCTCACAAGGCCCGCAAATCGTCTCCCCGGTCTTCTCTGGATAGCTTGCATGGTGCTGGTAAGTTTCGTGTTGCTCTTTTATAGGGAAGCCTGAGCAGCAAGTTCTGGCAACAGAGAAAACAATCATTATAATAGAGATGATATGTGTGATGCTTTCTGAAATCATGCTGGCACGGTTGAGATGTTCCAACCATGGCTTCAGATACTCTGCAGGCAATCTGGCGGGGAAATCGGAGACCGAATTGCCATTGACCTCACGCCACTGAACACTCACACATCTGTTTCACAGACACCTCCTTCTTATTGGAAATCATCTGGCCTATTGCTGAACTGAAGACAACCGCAATTCTGTTTCTCGAACAGTCTGAGGAGATCCTGAAAACCGGCATTGTCTGCATCCCTCGTCAACTCCCTGTTTGCAGAGTCCCGAAATCCCGTGATGGCAGAGGGCGAAATCGTATTTCAGGGGATCTTCGGGATCAAGGGTTTTCAGGGCGTCCGTAATCTCCACCGCGGTCTTCCAGTCTGATGACCTCCGGCTCGTGAGGCCAAGACACCTTGCAATCCTTGCGATATGTGTGTCGAGGGGTATCACAAGCTTATTTTCCGGTATTCCATCCCAAATCCCGAAATCAATGTCCCTGTGCCGTATCATCCAGCGGAGAAAGAGGTTCATCCTTTTGCATGCACTGCCGTTCACAGGCGATGGGAACAATTGGGTCAAACCAGGTGGGTGGATATTCTCCCTATAAACCTTCATGGTATTGATGGACATAATGTCGTTGATAAAGCCGGAAATCGCGTTTGCCATGTTCTCGTCCCTTGAGCGGTAGTGTCTCATAAATGCATTGTTCAAGGATGAATACTTTACCAGCAGTTTATGGATGATGAAGAGGAGACAGACGATATCCCTGCTTTCGTTAAAACGGTATTTGAACGAAAAGAGAGGTCCGTCCCTCTTTGCGTCAAAGTCCAAAAAAAATGCGTGGGGATTCCCACCCGTGCGCGAAAGAATCTTCTCCACTACGGGCTTAAACAGTTCCACCTTTCCGTATGCCAGACATGAGGCTATGAAACCGGAGACCTCGATATCTTCAGGGTTCTTGTATCGGTGCGGGAATTCAATGGGATCGTGAGGTATTCTCCGCTTGAAATTGTATTCGCGATAGTACTTGTCGAGTATTTTCTTAAGTCTCTGCTTTTCCCTCGTCACGTGTGCCTCTCTGCATTGGAATGTGCACCGCTTATATCAATCCCAGGAATATCTCCCGCTCCTCCATATCAACCTTATCGATTCTCACTCTTATCTCGTTCCCTATCCCGAATCTCCTCCCAGTGTTTCTTCCCACAAGTGAAAGCGATCTATCGTCATAGCGATAGAAGTCATCGGTCATGTAAGATACGTGAATAAACCCTTCTACATAAAAGTCCTTCAGTCTCACCTTAAACCCATAGGGATTCACACTCACCACCTTCCCTTCATATTCCTCGCCTAGCTTGTCCATCATGAACCAGACCCTCATGGAATCAATCACTTTCCGCTCTGCATCATCAGCAAGGCGTTCCATTCTGGAGGAGTGGAAGGCGATATCAGGCAAAAGACCTTCCAGTTCCCTGATCCTCATATCAGAAAGACGTCTCTTCGTCACGACCTCCCGCAATATCCGATGAACGACAAGGTCAGGATACCTCCTTATGGGTGAAGTAAAGTGTGTATAGCATGCGGAGGCAAGGCCGAAATGCCCCACATTCGTGGGAGAATACCGTGCCTGCTTGAGGCTCCTCAAGACCATGTAGTTGATGATTTCTTCACCCGGTGTCCCTTTTATATTGAGCAGTAATCGTGAAAAATCTTGCGGTTTCAGGGATCTTTTCTTCAACCGCACTAGCGGTTTTACCACCCTCATGATATCATCCAGTTTCATGGCGCTCGGCTCTTCATGGATCCTGTAGAGCATCGGGATGCCGAGAGAAGTAAGATGTTCTGCCACTGCCTCATTGGCGGCAACCATAAACTCCTCGATGATCATATGTGCCAGATTTCTCTCCGCTCTAATAATCGCCTCAGGATTTCCCTGCAAATCCAACAAGACTTCAGGCTCGGGCAGATCGAAATCGAGGCTTCCCCTTTCAAGCCTTCTTCGCCTGAGGACACTGCAGAGCTCATTCATCAACTCAAAGTCACTGAGCAGATATTCATATTTATCCCTTTCATTCCTGTCCTGGTCAACCAATATTTTTTTTACCGATGTGTATGTCATCCGTTCATCGCTCACGATCAGGCTTGGATAGAACCTTGCACTCAGTCTCTCTCCATCCCTACGAAAATCCATCTCAACGGTAAAGGCAATCCTCTCGACCTTTGGCTTGAGGCTGCATAAATCCTCCGAGAGTTCCTTGGGGAGCATCGGAATAACCCTATCAGGGAAATACACGCTAGTGCCACGCTTCCTTGCCTCATTATCTATAGCTGAATCCCAGCCGACATAGAAGCCGACATCCGCGATATGTACCCAGAGCCTATAGCCGTTTTCGGTAAGCTTTATCGAAACCGCATCATCAAAATCTCTTGCTCTTTCCCCATCGATGGTGACGGTCAAAAGGTTTCTCAGGTCTTTCCGTTTCAATGCTGTTTCCGCGCAAGGATTCATCAGAAGCGCCCTTGCCTCTTCGTGGACAGCCCTGTGAAACCTCTGGGGGAGATTGAATTCCTCTGAGATCGATTCCACCTCTGATGTCGGGTCTTCCGGTTTCTCCAAGATCTTAATGACTTTAGCCGAAGGAGGCCTCTTATCCGTGGGATAACTGATTACCTCTGCAACAACAATGTCTCCATGCTCAGCCTTACCCCTGTCCTCAGCCGATACAGAGAAGTCAAAGGGAATGGCCTTATTCTTTGGCTTGACGTACGATGCCGTCCGCGTGATATCGAGTTTTCCGATGATTCGGNNTCAACCCTCACCATCACGCGATCACCATTCATCGCGCCAGAAGTCCAGCGAGCCGGAATAAAGATATCCCTTTCACCTGGCTTTTCGAGTATGACAAAACCGTATCCGTCCCTATGAGCCTCGAAATATCCGGTAAAGAGATTCATGTCCTCGGCCGGACCGTACAACCCTTTACGGGTCATCACGACATCCCCTTCTCGTACCATCTGCCGAAGGAGACGCTTCAATGCTCTTGCCTCAGGATGGCTGAGTTTCATCACGGAGATGATATCCCTGAAACCGAGAGGCTTCCTCGTCTTTTCCTTGAAGAAGGAGAGAATCGATTCCTTATTTACCATACTCATATTGTAGGACAGATTTCGCTTGAATGACAATCACCGGATACAAGGACCAGGGTTTTTAACTTACTGCTAAGATGACGTGATAATCGGCATGGTGCCAACAGAAGAGAGAAATCAAACAATATGAAAGCAAAGGAAACGTCGAAAAAAGATGCTGAGAACTGTCCGTAAAAACAGATGGGTCCCTGCGAGAAATTCCCAGGTAATGAGAAAAGTGAGTCGCATCTTAGCCATAGGAGGCGTCAAGGGCGCTGTCGGGAAGAGCATTGTCGCGATCTGCATTGGGATCAGCGCAGGGGCGAGCGGGTGGTCCTCGCAGACATGGACCTCAAGGCTGCAAATCTCCACACCTATCTGGCGATCATAGGCAAAGCCCCTTCGAGACCTTTACCATAACCGCTTGCAGATCAAAACAGTCAACACCGTGCTCTCTTGATTGCATCCGCAACCTTTGCGACCTTTACCATTTCTTTCACATCATGAACCCTCACCATATGCACTCCATTCATTATGGAGATAGCCACTGCTGCCGCCGTTCCCTCGAGGCGGTTTGAGGGTGGAGCATCTCCGAGTATTTTGCCAAGGAACGCCTTCCTAGAAGGGCCGATAAGAACGGGTTTCTCAAGCAAAGTGAATTCATGAAGATAGCGCAATATTTCAAGATTATGATCGAAGGTTTTCCCAAAACCGATGCCAGGGTCTATGATCATTCTGTCTTCCCTAACGCCGAACTTCTGAGCCAGTCGTATACTGATTCTCAGATAATCCAGGATCTCGGGTATCAGAGCGTCATAGCGGGGATTCTGCTGCATATGCTGTGGAGTGCCCTTTATGTGCATGATCACAACCGCCGCATCATAGGAAGCCACGACCTTTGGCATGTCAGGGTCGAACCTCAAGCCACTGATATCATTCACCATTGCGGCGCCTGCGTCTAAAGCCCGTCGCGCAATATCAGCCTTATAGGTGTCTATGGATAAAGGTATGCTCACCCTCGGTGCAAGAGCCTTAATCACAGGCAACACCCTTCTCAGTTCTTCGTCTACCGGCAAAGGGTCGGAACCGGGTCTCGTGGATTCGCCCCCGACATCGATAATATCCGCACCATCCTCAACCATGGCAAGAGCGCGTTCAATGGCTGCATCCTTGTCAAAATACGTTCCTCTTTCAGAAAAAGAGTCAGGGGTGACATTGAGGATGCCCATGATTTGGGTTTTTTTATCGAAATCGAGAATAAAATTGCGCCATGTTAATTTCACAATTCCTTTTTCCTTCTCACCCTTTACACTTTTCTGCCGCGCCCGCCCCGTTGCAGGTATCAATGTGAAGAGCTCGTTTCAGCCAGCCTCCCCCCGTATCTCCCTCACTCGTTTCACCACCGGGGGATGGGAATAATAGAAAGACGCGTAAAGAGGGTGGGGGTGGAGATTCGAGAGATTGTCCGTTGACAGCTTTATGAGCGATCTTGCCATCGCCTCCGGATTCCCGGTCAGCTCAGCGGCAAATACGTCAGCTTCTTTTTCATGCCGTCTTGAGAGATAACTCATGAGCGGCGTCAAAGGAAAAGAAACAATTCCCCAGATGAAACCAAGGATAAGGAGCTTGACAAAAAGCGTATCGGACTGAATATGAAAAAGACTGCTGAGGTATCCCGTCCGGATTATCTTGAAAGCGATGTACAGGCCGATAAATGAGAATGCTTCTATGAGAACAATCCGTTTCAGGATATGTCTTTTTTTCCAGTGTCCTGCCTCATGTGCAAGGACAGAGAGAACCTCATCCTTGTCCAGTTTCTGAAGAAGCGTGTCGTACAGGACTATCCGCTTCACCTTGCCAATACCTGTAAAATAAGCATTTGAGTGGCGGCTCCTCTTTGAAGCATCAATCTGAAAGACCCTGCTGACGACGATACCCGCCTTCTTCATGAGATCCTTTATAGAACCCTCCAGCGCCATATCCTTAAGCGGGGTAATTTTGTTGAAGAGCGGCTCGATGACATAGGGAGAGATATAGAGGATAAAGAGACTGAACAAAAGGGAAAAAAGCCATACCAGGAACCACCAGGAGTCCGGTCTGAGCCTGATAAGAAAAAATACTGATAACGACGCGCTACTGACCAGTATGGTGGTGAGTATTATAGCCTTCAGAAGGTCGCTGACCCATAACTTCCCTGTCATGGTATTAAATCCGTATTTGTTCTCTATCCCGAAGGTGCTGTATAGATCGAAGGGCAGAGAGAGAAGGGTTTTGGTGTAGACCAAGAAAAGGAAAAAGAGAGTACCGGAGATGATGAAAGGAAGGTCAAGGGAAACTATCCAGGCATTGTAAATACTGATGAGCCCTCCAAAGAAAAAAAGGATGACGACAAGATCGTTGAAGATAGAATGAACGAGGCTTAACCTGCTTTGTTCTAGGGTGTAATCCCTTGTCTTTTTCAACACCCCATCATCCACGGAGCCAGCAAATTCCCTGGGGACAATGTGGCCATATCTCTTTACCTGTCTTATATTGAGAAATTCGAGATAGTAGCTGACAACAGCGACAGAGAGATAGATCAGCAGTATGATGGTCAGCATAATCTTTGATTATTCCGTTGCCGCATTCGCAAACTGGATGGACGAGAAATTAAGAGGGGCGAACGTCCTGCGTCACTGGGTATCCGGGTTTCCTATCGGGGTCACAGACCCCTGCATTCCCGCCGGAGATTTCCAAACAGTAACCTCTTCACTACTGGGAACGCTGGCTTCTTTTTCTTTTTTCTCTTTCACCCCCGCTACCAGGGCATCTAGCTCGGCACCGTCAACAGTCTCTTTTTCGAGAAGTTCTTTTGCAAAAGTATCCAGGACGTCATAGTTGCGAGAAAGCAGTTTCTTTGCCTCTTCATACGCCCCGGTCACTAATCTCCTCACCTCTTCGTCTATCTCCTCGGCGATCTTCTCGCTGTAATCCTTGTGCCTAGCGATCTCCCTGCCAAGGAATATCTGCTCATCCTTCTTCCCGAAGGTTAGGGGACCCAACTTCTCGCTCATACCCCATTCGGTAACCATTCGTCGCGCAAGGTCTGTCGCGCGTTCGAGGTCATTTCCAGCGCCGGTGGTCATGTGGTGCAGGGCGAGTTCTTCAGCAGCCCTTCCCCCCAAGAGAACATTGAGGGTTTTGAGGAGGTGATCCTTTGAATAGGTGTAGCGGTCATCAAGGGGAAGTTGCTGTGTAATACCCAGCGCCCTCCCACGAGGAATGATGGAGACTTTATGTATAGGGTCTGTACCCGGCGTCAGCTTCGCCACAAGGGCGTGGCCTGCCTCGTGGTACGCAGTGTTCGTCTTCTCCGTCTCGCTAATGATCATGCTTTTCCGCTCCACACCCATAAGCACTTTATCCTTTGCAGACTCAAAATCTGACATCTCAACCTTGCTCTTCGAGTTCCTCGCTGCAAGGAGCGCTGCCTCATTCACAAGGTTCGAGAGATCCGCACCGGAGAAACCCGGTGTCCCCCTCGCAATGAGATCAAGGTTGACCCTCTCGTCCAGAGGTATCTTCTTTGTATGGACCTTCAGGATCTCAAGCCGTCCCTTCACATCAGGCGCCGGGACAACTACCTGACGGTCGAACCTGCCCGGCCTTAAGAGTGCAGGGTCAAGGACATCCGGTCTATTGGTTGCTGCAATGATGATTACTCCCTCAGTCCCTTCGAAGCCGTCCATCTCAACAAGGAGCTGGTTGAGGGTCTGCTCCCGCTCATCGTGACCCCCGCCAAGCCCGGCACCCCTATGCCTTCCGACTGCGTCTATTTCATCAATGAAAACAATGCACGGTGCACTCTTCTTCGCCTGTTCAAACAGATCCCTCACCCTCGAGGCACCGACTCCCACGAACATCTCGACAAAATCAGATCCCGATATACTGAAAAAAGGAACTCCTGCCTCACCAGCAATCGCCTTGGCAAGAAGGGTCTTACCGGTTCCCGGAGAGCCCACCAGCAAAACACCCTTTGGCATTTTCCCTCCAAGTTTGGAGAATTTCTGGGGGTCCTTGAGAAAGTCGATGATCTCCTGGACTTCCGACTTTGCTTCCTCAACCCCGGCAACGTCGGCAAAGGTCACCTTCACGGACTTATTTGATACAAGTCTGGCTTTGCTCTTTCCGAAGGATAGCGCCCGGTTTCCTCCTGTCTGCATCTGCCGCATGAAAAATATCCATATGAGGGCTATGAAGATTATAGGCCCCCATGAGATGAGGAAGTTCACATACCAGGGATTCTGATCCGGCGGCTTTGCTGCAATCTTGACTCCCTTTTCTCTGAGACCTTTGACAAGATCCGGATAATCGGGAGAATAGGTCCTGAACTTATTTCCGTCCTTGAGACGGCCGGTGATATGATTCTCCTTGATGAGGACCTCATCCACTTCCCCTGCATTCACTTTTGTCAGGAAATCAGAGAATATGATCTCCTCTTCCATTTTTTGAGGCGAACTAACAAGGTTAAAGAGGAGTATCATCATCAACCCAATCAGCAGCCAGATAAAGAGACTGCGATACACGTTATTCAATGGATTAAAAACCTCCGGGATTCGATTTCATCTTTAATACTACCATACTCCCAATTTCTAAGAAAAGCCTTAAACACTGATGAAATTGTCTTTGTCGAGGATCTCTTTCTGAATCGAGATGAGTTCCTTGATCCCGCCTTCCGCAAGAGCGACGAGTATTTCATGGTCGCTTCTTGAAAAAGGCGGTCCTTCTGCTGTTCCCTGTATCTCAACAAATCGTTCGCCTCCCGTCATCACGATATTCATATCTACTTCCGCTGCTGAGTCCTCAGCGTAACAGAGGTCAAGCCTCGGTTCACCATTGATGATCCCGACACTTATGGCCGCGAGATAATCCCGTATCGGCGTTCTCTTAATCATACCACTTTGCAGGGCACCTTTGAGTGCATCGGCCAGACAGATAAAAGCACCCGTGATCGCGGCTGTCCTTGTTCCCCCATCAGCTTGGATGACATCACAATCAACCCATATAGTCCTCTCTCCAAGAATTTCGAGGTCAACAACCGATCTGAGGGATCTGCCGATCAGCCGCTGAATCTCATGGGTCCTGCCTCCGACTTTGCCTGATACGGATTCCCTTATCATCCTCGTCTGGGTCGATCTGGGAAGCATCCCGTATTCGGCGGTGATCCATCCCCTTTTCATGTCCTTGAGAAAGGGAGGGACCCGATCCTCTACGGATGCCGTACAGATAACTTTTGTATCGCCTATCTCCATGAGAACAGAACCCTCTGCTGTTTTCAGGAAATTCCGCGTCACCTTGGGTTTCCTCAGTTCATCGTTCCGTCTTCCATCAGGCCTCATCAGCACCTCCTTAGGGTATAGATCCTGCAGGTCAAAGACCAATATCGATTTTCTCGATTGTCTTGATCTTTTGGCCTAAAAACCGCTCACCAACCGACTTAAACCGGTCAGGGGAATCTGTCACGTAAAACAGCCGTGAAGGCTCCCGAAGGGCATTACATTCTGCGCTATCCCGGAGGAGTGTTTCCCTTATCTCCTTCACGGTCTCTATAGCCGAATCGATAAGCGTTACCGTGTCACCCATAACCTTGCCAATAACACTTTTGAGCAGAGGATAATGCGTGCAGCCCAGGACAAGGGTATCGATCCCTTTGTCTCTCACCTGCCTCAGGTATTTCTTAGCGACCATTACGGTGATTTCATCGTCTGTAAGACCTTCCTCAACTAAGGGCACGAATAACGGACAGGGGAGACCGAATACGTCCAGAGCGCCATCTATCTGCTGTATAACCCTAGCGTAAGCGCCACTGTTAATTGTGGCTTCTGTGCCGATAACGCCGATCCTGTTGTTCTTTGTGGCCTTGACCGCTGCTCTCGCTCCAGGTTCTATAACGCCGATGACCGGCATTGACAACCTCTCTTTTATCGCGTCAAGACTCACAGCAGAGACGGTATTGCAGGCGATTACTAGGAGTTTTATCCCTTTTGCAACAAGAAATTCCGTATTTTCAAAGGAATAACGGACAACGGTTTCGGCCGAGCGTATGCCATAGGGAACACGGGCGGTATCACCCAGGTACACGGTGCTTTCCTGTTGCAACACCCTGAATATCTCTTTAAGCACAGTCAGCCCTCCGATACCGGAGTCAAATACCCCAATAGGGTCACTGTTCATCGTTTATTTGGCCTCAGCAAGGATATTTTTCAAGGGGTACATGGCAAAGAGGTGTCCGCCAATGCTCTCTATCTCCTTGCCTTCAATAAGAATCTTCACATCATTTACCCCCTTAACATTGGAAATGATACTTTCATAGAGCCCTTTAAGGAGCATAAATTCCGCTAATGCGTCACCTTGAAAGTTTCTTCTAAATTCATCAGAGAGGTCTATATATAGCATTCCATCATTCCCTTGATACAGCCCTAATACCTTTGCCCCGGAGGGAATAACTGATTCTGCCCCATTCGATGGCCTTTTAAGGAACTCCCCCACAATTTCCTCTGCTATGGTTATGTCATCCGCCCTTCGTACTCTCCTTTCTTCCATGACGAGACTGCCTTCGGAAGGGTAAAAAATGCGGACGAATATGTCATTATCCGGCGTTAACGTGGATCGGGCGATATTAGGTTCTACTTTATGAGCAGGAAATCTCTTCGAAACAAAAAAATATCCGCCTACTATTCCTGATCCGAAAAGAAAAAGGAATAAAAAAACCCATAACAGTCTCTTCTTATTGGCCGGCATAAAAAGACATCCCCTTCACCAGTGCATCGGTAAGCCTCGCCCTTGTGGCCTTATCATAGACAATGCTCCGGGGGAGTTCTACCAGGACAGCAGGTGCACCGATAGAGTTAAGAAGTGGCAGAGACATTTCCCTCATAATGATCTCTGTCTTGAACTCATCCTTGATGAATTTCCCGAAATCTTCGGCAAGCTCTCTGCTCTTCTCAACAAACCTATTCTGCCGCGATGTCAGACTGTAAAGTTCAGCCGGCGATTCTTCTGGATTTGCTGCTTCACCGGGTGAAGTATAGATGACAAAATTGTCTGATAGCGAAAGGTGCAGGCTCAGAAAGATATCAGGAGATTTTTGAAACGCGAATTCGGCCCTTTCAGTGATGGACAGGAACTGGTCCGATTTCCTGGTGAGGAATACCGAACCCTTCTTCTTCTTTAGAACGGCTGCCTCCACATCCCTCGCAAGAGAAAGTGAGATATCCTTTTCTCTGAGGTCACCCGAGATGATCCCCAGATCATATCCCCCATGTCCCGGGTCAATGACCATCGTGAAATGAGCAGTCATTTCAGCAGGTATCGTTTCCGCACCAGTAGACTTACGCCCCTCTTCTATGGGAGAGGTCATGATGTCTATGGAAAGTCTGGGAGGTGAAGATAGTTTCAACACCTTTATTGTAAAGGGATGATTTAGGTTTATCAGATAGGTCCTCCCTCTTAATGCAGTGTCGAGATCCAACGTGCTCGGTGATGTAAGGTTAAGATTGGCGGGAAACTGGATCTTTATCTGGTTATGCGTCGTTGTGACTGATGTGCTTNNAGCTATGCGTCGTTGTGACCGATGTGCTTCTGATAAACAACTCATCGGTGCCTTCAAAGACAATGCGATCAAAGTCCTCATGCCTGCTGAACCTTACCTCCACCTCAGCAGCAGTGGTGCCGGAAACTCCTCCGCCTTTCGCTTTTACGACATCCGCCCCCATTACATCTCCCATACTGAAAAACAAAAAGAGGACGAAGACAATGAAAACTCTCATTCCTTTTACCATAGCAGTATAATTTCCCATATCTCGACGAAGTTTTGCAAGAGAGAGGTTGACGCTCATTGTGTTACAACTCGGATGAAAAGTTTCTGCGGACAGACAGTTCGCGGATCAGGACGTATCTCACCAGATACGCTGTAACGGGGTGGTCAAGACGAACCGAGGGGCAAAAGGGGCCGGCATCATTATCTGCCGGCCCCTTTTGCCCTTACTTTTTTTTCCGTTCTTTTTTGGGGGTCTCGGTTTGCGGCGTCTCTTTCTGCATCACACTTGTCCAGTTATTCAGATCATGGGCAGTATGGTGACAATCACCACACTTCGTGAATTTGGCCATGATCCCTGCCGGATGCGGGGTGCCGTGGCAACCCTCGCACTCCGGAATCATCTTATGCTTTGCCTGATGACAGAAGCTGCAATTAAAAGTCCTATGCTTGGCTTTGCTTCCAGTGAGGAGTTCGAAGGCACGCTTGTGGCATGCCCCACAGTCCTTTGACGGGACATCTCCATATGCCACGACTGTAGGCATATGGGCTTTATGACATTTGTTACAGTCCGCTTGTACCATCTCAGACGAGTGGGGTTTGTGACATTGCAGACACTGTGGCACCTTGCCATGGACAGGATGACAGGTGGAACAATACAGGCTGGTATGTTTGCTCTTATGTTCGGTGAGCTGTTTTATCTCCTGGGAATGGCAAGTCAAGCAGGGATCGGTAACGTTACTTCCCACCGTAATGACCAAAGGCGTATGGGGATTCCTATGGCAGGATAGGCACCCCTTCAATTCATAGTGAGGCTTGCCCCCATGGCATTCCGAGCAACTCGGGATGACCTTCTCTCTGGGAACAGCAGGGGGATGGCCGACATGGCAATCCTGACAGGTAATTGTCGCGTGCTTACCACCATTAGCTGCTATATCCGCAGGAGGGCCCGCATGACACTTAACACAATCGGCGTTGGTGAGCTGCTGTTGTGCCGTTGGCTGCTGAGCAGCAGAAACCGCAGTGATACTGAAAAATACAGCGAAGAAACTGACCAAACTTATGAAGATCAACACCCTTACACATTGTTTACCTTCCATCTTTCCCTCCTCACTTTCCGGTATATTGTAATAAGGTGACAGTATCAACTGAATCTTGCTTTACTTTCCCTGCATCCTCTTAAGACAACGACTACCTCTCACGAAGAACAAGAAAAACATGTGAAGGTTTGACTCCAATCCCTCTGTAAGGATGGATGAAACACTTTATAGCATAGAGACCGTCTCTCTGTCAAGGCAACAGGGGGCAACGGGGGCAACGGCAAAATACGTCCTCCCGTCAAAGGCCTCGTCAAGGGAAGTTGATAAAAGTGTGACAAAAAAGAGGAAAAATGTTCACTGGCTTGCTATTCGAATGTGGTCCGTAGAGACTATGGAACGTAGTGCCAAACTTTTAAACCAATGCAAGGCCCGAGTTCTTATGCCTTATATGGTAAGCACCACATGCAGGACATGTTCACTCGCAGTCCCGCCACCTTTGTCATCATCTTCAGCGAGACGGTGCGATTCCATCTGCGACAAACTTATAACTCAACAGCTTATAAATAAGTTTGGCGGCAAGAAAATCCGGGGCCTTGTTATCTGTTGGACAAAGCTCGACGACATCAAATCCTACGACAACCCTTTGCTTAGAGACGGCTTTTAATAGTCCTATAATTTGGTACCAATCCAAGCCACCTGGCTCAGGGGTGCCCGTGGATGGCATGATTCCAGGGTCGAATACGTCAAGGTCAATTGTCACATAGACTTGCTCGGGAAGCACTGTCAGTGCCTCTCTTATCCAGTCTTTCGATTCGTGAACATAGTCGGCATAGAAGACAAGCTTTTCGTCGAGTTTTTCATGCTCCGAAGAGTCCATACTCCGTATCCCTACAGACACAACCGTATCTACAGTCTCTTTTACACGTGCAATCGTGCAGGCATGGTTGTACTTACTCCCTTCATACTCATCCCGTAAATCAGCGTGTGCATCAAGATGCAGGACCGCCAAATTCGGATAAGAGGCAGAATGAGCCCTGATCGCACCGAGGGAAACTGAATGTTCGCCTCCCACTGTAACAACGAATCTCTCCTGGTGAATCAATGCGGCTGTCCTCGCGTAAACCTCTGATAGCATGGATTCGGAACCTGTACCACGAATCGCCTGCTCGGTACAGATCCCTTTCCTGTATACCTCGCTATTGGTTTCTCTGTCATACAATTCGAGGTGACGCGATGCGTCAATGATTGCGTCAGGGCCTCTGTCTGATCCCTTCAGCCACGTGCTCGTTTCATCGAAAGGGACGGGTAACACCACGATTGCTGAATTCTTCAGTGTTGAGAATTTTTCAGGCAGTCCACAGAAATTGAAGGGTTCCTGTTCAG
Source organism: Nitrospiraceae bacterium (assembly GCA_003453735.1). GTDB lineage: Bacteria > Nitrospirota > Thermodesulfovibrionia > Thermodesulfovibrionales > UBA9159 > UBA9159. The sequence continues at coordinate 19,073 of DMNE01000321.1, forward strand.
ACAAGTTAGTCAATGATGAAAACAGCTGCTGCAACAACTGTAGTCCAGAGTCCGTTCTTGTCTCCCTCTGCCGACTGACAGATATTAGTTGTTTTGAAAATATGGCCGCTTGCTCTATAATCTTTTTTTCGGGCATTCCAGGCCTGGTTCGGATCAAAGGGGAGGCCCAGAGTCGTCGCCAGCATTGTAGCCGCCAAATCTTCAGCATAATCACCAGAAATTTTTGATGTTTCCCCGAATGCATGGTGTTCTGACAGGTATCCATAGTTAACACGATCTTTGGGCATGGCCACTCCTATCGCAGCAGAAATCAACCTGTTTGGTTCGTTGGTTTCATTCTTGGCCATGACGCAGAATGTTACCTGCCCCGGTGAAAGGAGCTTGAGGCCTTCATTCTTTGCTATTATTCGACATTGTGGAGGGAGGATACTGGAGACATATACAAGATTGCATTTTTCAATTCCAGCATTTCTCAACGCAACTTCAAAAGAAGACAGTTTATCTTTGTGGACACCGGCTCCTTTTGTCAAAAAAACTTTCTTCGGCGTCATATATATCAAGGTCCCTCCTCCAACAAATGGTTTAGTCGTCGCTCAGTACGTCTTTTCCAGCTACCCTTATGATACGCGTAACTTGCCAGGAGCGGGAATGCGAGTGTCGCTTCTGAGTACACCATCTGTTCAAATCCCTCATCAACCTTTCCCCATGAATGTGCTTCTTTCAGGGTTGAGCCTGAAAGACCCCCATCCCTTTCATCAGCAACAGTAATTTGAACTGCGTATTTATGCATAGAGGCATTCCCCATGATGATATCTGCAGAGACGGTGGCATCCTGGGCAAAGTTCTTCGGAACGCCGCCTCCAATGATTAACAAGCCTGTATTTTTCGAAGCGATCTTGATTTTAGTGAGCTCAAGGAAGTCTTTCACGGAATCGATTGTTACTTTAGGCGCATTTTTCCTTTCCCACTGGTGACTCACCAATCCGAAGCCTGCACTGGAGTCAGAAAATGCAGGCACAAATATCGGCACCTGCTTTTTGAACGATGCCCAGACGACAGAACCTTCCCCTCTTGCTCGGGTATCGAGAAATTCTCCCATGAACATTATGAACTCTCGTGATGAATATGCCTTCGGTGAAAGTCCATTTGCTATCTCCCCGACGATTAAATCGCATTCTCTCAAATCGTCCTCATCGATAAATGTATCGTAAATCCTGTCAACAGCCATTTTGAATAATTCGCTGTCGTTACTGCGAGGAGATCCTTGGTAGTGCTTAAATCCCAAAGCTTCAAAAAAATCCTGATCAACAATAATGGCGCCTGTCGATATGATGATATCGACCATGTTGTTTTCTACCATATCGTAGACAATCTTTTTCAATCCCGCACTGAATAATGAACCAGCCAAACACAATATCACGGTACAGCTTCTGTCTTTCAGCATCTTCTCATAGATTTCACAGGCCCGTGATAGATTTTTTGCTTGAAAGGCTGTCTTGCCAAATTGCGTGATAATAGGTATTGCGTTGAATTCCTTTATGTCTATATGCTTTATTGTTTTTTTTAGGAATTTCTTTTTACTTATTTCTTTACTCATCTCTGCTAATAATATTCCTCTGCATTTTCATTAATTGTATAGATAACACTACCTATATATGTTAGGAGAATAAGAGAGAACGAAGGGTTTATTCTCCTTTGAAAGTTCCAGGAATCTACTGTATCACGAAAGCTCGCTTTAAGGAAATACTCCATATTATTACCGTACCGCAGGTCAAAAGTCGACCTGCTTCTTGTTATCCGGTGCTATTATATCAGATCGTCAATTTGTGAGCTGCTCTATAATAACGCAAAGCAGCGGCGACACGCCCTGAGGATCCCCTTAAACGGTGTCGCAAAGCGGCCTGAGTGCAAATCGCCCGGCACGACCAGAGAGAGAGCACATTGCCCTGCACCGGATAGGCCAGCTTGGATTTGATGGGGATGTGGTTCCCGGAACGGGTAGCCTTCTTCCTGTCCTTGCGGCACTGTAGCATGCCGGGCTTGTGCTTGGGTCACCGGCGGCATGCTGCCGCAGCAGCCGGAAGAAAGACACCCATGCCTTGCCGAGTTTCTTGATGGCCTCCTGGCCTATGTGAGTGGGCATGGTCTTATGCTTAGTGCCGACCTTCAGGAGATTACAAAGGGTGTAGTAGGTCGGAACATGCTCTCCCTCGACGACTGCCTGCCTGCAGATGTGGTTTGCTGCATTCCGCAAAGCAGAGACCCTATCACCCATCATCGAGACAACGGCGATGATCGCCTTATCGGGAAGAAGCTTTACGACCTTACACATCCGTGTATCTTCTGAATTATCACTTTGATCTTAGATACCAAGACGAAGATCAAGGTATGCCTACTGGCTGAGATGTTTACTGACCAATTTTGTCATGTCGAACATCGACACTTGTTTTTTCCCGCCGAAGACCGCTAAAAGATTTGCATCGGCATTGATATTCCTCTTATCTTTGGCGTCCTGGAGTTTGTTTTTCTTAATATATTCCCATAACTTTTTGGTTATCTCTGTCCTTGGAATCGGTTTATTGCCCACTATCTTAGCCAGTGCGTCGCTTGGTTTCAGAGCCTTCATGAATGCTGGATTGGGAACTCTCTTCTTTGTAGTTTTCTTCGCCGTTGCAGAATCCTTGACCTGTTTCTTCGACACCATTTTTTTCTTCGCCGCCATCTTTCTCCTCCTTATATTATCGGATTTTGAGTTGCACCCTTTTGCTCAGGATGCACCGCTGAGCAATTATACAATAATTATAGTGTTTTAATCTGCCCAGGTGGGCCGGTAAGGCACCGCACTCGAGAAATGTCCGCGCATTTCCTCCTTGTAATGCACATCGAAAGACCCATTTATTTAGATTCTCGGGAGTTTGCTCAATTGCCGATCTAACCCAATTGAGCGGTGATGGAACTTACCTCAAAGACTCTTCCTGTATAACCGATACTTCCCGACGACGTAGTACAGTCGGTGCAGTCAACATTCAGGGAATGGGCATTAGGCAATGAAGTTGTTCAATAATTTATGCGTAATTACTTAATACGTTCTATACATCATCTAAGTACGCCGATGGCATACTCTTTAAGGGGTTAAAAGCTGTTGACATTTTTATAACAAAATATGCTGGTATTTGGACATGAAGATAAGCGTAGGCGCAAAGCTGCAGGGGATAGCATACAAGTCGGCGTGTACCCGGCACTATGGCAGGCGCTCTGCGAAAAAACAGGGCGAAACGCTTAGGACGTGTTAATAAATAAAGGTAGCAAATCAGCGTGACGCGTTTGGTCGAATAATATAATTCCACTCGCCATGAAACTTGTTGCCCTCCACATTTACCCTCTTCATTTCCTCATCCGAAACCTTTCGTCCAGTTGGATATTTTCGACGATCTAAGCGACAGATCACTTTCAAGCCCTTCGTCGTGGTCGTTCTTGAAATCAAGTTCACGATCGTTTCATAATCCCGCAAGGGTTCGCCTCTCCAATTAGAGGAGATGAAGGAAAACATCCGATGTTCAATCTTGTTCCATTTGCTGGCGCCTGGAGGAAAGTGACAGACTGAAAGTGAAAGCCCAGTTTCATCG
>DMNE01000256.1 GCA_003453735.1 Nitrospiraceae bacterium
AGAATCAGTCCAAGTATCCAGAAGAACTTTTGCTTTTATCTATGATATCCCTAAAGGGTTCTACTTTAGAGAACCTAGAAGAACTGCTCCGCATCATGGAGAAAAAGAATTATAAACCAAACTATACGAAGGACGTGAAGGCAGAGATAGATTATCTGAACAAGCAAGGGAAGAATTAATCTTTTTAACAGCAAGACGCAGGGGTCTTCCTCTATAGCTTTCTGCAATACAGAAGCGTAATGATAATCCCTGCCGCAAGGGAAACCAAAAACCCAAGGAAATGAACTGTCCAGACTGAAAAATTGTCCTGACGATGATAGGGCACCAATCCCGACAACAAAAGATAAAAGAGGCATGATATTATCAATGCCCATCCCCCAAATCTGTTGGCACGATACCAAATTGAATCATCAGACAGGGTTTTGCAGGTTCTAATGCCGTAGACCCGATTCCTTGGCACAACACCAAGGACAAGAGGAATTGAGAACAGAAGGATCAGGATTGCGGGAATAAGGAATGGTTGTGAGGTCATGCAGGATTGTACCCTGACCAGTACCCCTATGGCAATCTTATGGTATTGATACGTTGTTGCTGAAGCACCTGATGCAAGATTGTCCTAACCCACCATGACACTGGTAGATTATATCTGACAGCATGGCCTTTTATTTGGGCATAGGTCTTGGGCGTGATGCGGATTCCCAGGTGATGTGTTTTTTTGTTCATTGTGTTCTCCTTGGGTGTTTGGAATAAATACTGTTAACAGATTTCGGGACATCTCTTGGCGATGATATAAGATGCCTCCAGGGGAAAAAGCGGCGGTTAATCAATACCTATGAGTGTAAGGGATCACGTCTCTGTCCTGAGCAATAGGGTTACTTGGATGGGACGCCAAACAAGGTCCTAAATGTTTCGNNAGACCTCAACAGCTTTTTCTGCCAACCTGAGTCCCTTTTCTAGATTATGCTTAAGGGCATTTATAAGAAAGGGCTTTTCAAACAGATAATCGTCAAAAAGGAAACCGCCATCAGAACTGCAATATCAGTTTGATGGTCGGAGGATGTCAAACCGTAGCGATCGAGGCTTTGTGGAGGCTATCAAGACAGGGGATCAGAGGTTCGGGTTAAAGTCTTCTTGAAATTTGCAAAAAAAAGAGAAATACAAATGGAAAAAATCGTCATACCTTGCAAATTAGGCAACTTCGTGACAAATATAAATTTATTTGTTATCCGCAGATAGAACAAAAACTTAAGAAACCACTTTCGGAAAAATATTTTTTATGCTATAATTCAGCAAATGGCATTTTTTAACTATGTTACCAAGGAAATTACTTTAAAAGTCGTCTACTACGGCCCCGGCCTCAGTGGCAAAACGACAAACCTCCAGCATCTCTATTCGATCTTGGATCCCGCGTCACGCGGTAAATTCATATCCCTCGCAACAGAGGCTGATAGAACTCTTTTCTTTGACTTTCTCCCGGTTCATCTCGGCAAGATAAAGGATTTCACCCTAAGGTTTCAGCTGTACACCGTTCCCGGTCAAATACGCTACAACGCAACAAGAAAGCTCGTACTGAAAGGTGCTGATGCCATCGTCTTCGTTGCTGACTCTCAACAGGAAATGAGGGAACAGAACATCGAAAGTCTTGAGAATATGAAAGAGAATCTGATATCCAATAACATTAACGCGGACAGTATCCCTGTAGTTTATCAGTATAACAAACGAGACCTTCCAAACGTCCTCTCCATAGAAGAACTCAACCAGGACCTGAATAAAAACCATCACCATTTTCTTGAGGCGGAAGCGGTTAAAGGCAAGGGGGTGGAGCAAACATTCCGTTTCATAACAAAGGCGCTTTTGAAGGACATTGCCAAGAAGCATAAGGTCGACATCGCTCCTCAGAAAGATGAGGGGATATCCATTAAGATTCGCGAAAAGGACACATTTGAGGCGGAAGAAACCATTCCTCTCCCAGAGCCCGAAGAAGTCGTAGAAGCTTTGCCCTCAACCGCACAGCCGGTTTTTCCTGAGGCTCCTCTTCTTTCTTCTGATGAAAAACTAAAAGCAATCGAAGAGAGCCTCATGGGAATTTCCCAATCGCTTTCGCAGATAAAGGATTCTTATGCTTCCGATCAAAAATTCGACGCAGTCGTAGCCAATACCGAAGAGATGACACAGTCGCTCTCGAAGATAAAGGATACCCTTTCCTTTCTCTCCAGTGAGGTGAACGAAACAAGGAAGCAACAGACCGACATGCTCAAGGCCCTCAGAGATATAGACTTCTTACTCACTCAAGTTAGGAGGAGAAAAAGGAGCTGGTTCCGTTTTTAGGGCTGGGCGCCTCTACCTGGTCTCATTGCCTGTCTTTTTCACGAAGATCTCTTTTGCGATGTCGGGGTCGAGCGCGATCGTCGTCTCATCAACCTGTATAACAAACGATGGGGTTTTTTGGATCAACTTGAAGCCGCTCCCAGCGGCGATCCCGACAGAGCCCAGCCTGTTGAGCCGCGATGCTTCCGACGGGATGATGAACACAATTCTGCCCCGTGCGCCCACCTCAAAGGCAGGGAGCCTCATAACCACCGGCTTGATTTCCGCTTTGTACTTCTTGCAGCACTCTCCCTTTGGGATAGGTTTTCCATGGGGGCAGGTGGGAGGATGGCCTAAAAAGGCACAGACACTGTCCGTCAGTTGTTCGCTCAAAATATGCTCCAGCATGCATGCATCCGTTTCCACCTGGTCATTCTTAAGCTCGAACACATCGGTAAAAAGCCTTTCTGCAAGCCGGTGCCGCCGTATCAACCCCTTTGACAATACCCTACCTCTTTCTGAAAGCCTGACTGTGCTCCCTGCAATACTTATAAGCCCTTCTTGAATCAACGTATCGAGGAGATCTTCAAATGCGGGGTCGTCAGAGCTCAGCCTGAATCGCTCCAGTTCAGAGTGCCCCTCTTCATCAAGAAGCCAGAGGAGCTCCAGAGCCTCATCTATCCGTTCTCTCTCCATCTAGCCTCCGCAGGCGAAGGGGAGCGCAAGAGTCATGACATGTTCGAAACTCTTCCTATGGATTGGACACGGACCTTTGCTGATAATGCTCTGAATATGTCCCTTTGTCGGATAGCCCTTGTGGCGCGCAAACCCATATCCTGGGTATACCCCATCATACTGCTCCATTATCCTGTCCCTTACGACCTTTGCTATGATGGAAGCTGCTGCGATGGAAGCGCTCAGTGATTCCCCCTTTATCAAAGAGACCTGCCGTATATGCAAGGATGGTAATTTCATGGCATCGATCAATAACAGGTCAGGTCTCGAGGCGAGATCCTCAACAGCCATCTTCATAGCAAGTTGTGTTGCCCTGACGATATTGACTTTATCGATTGTCTCTGATTCGATAATCCCAATCCCGATGTCAAGACAGGAGCAGAACACACTCCAGAAGAGCTCCTCCCTTTCCTTCGCGGGAACCTTTTTTGAATCTCTTACGCCGGCAATTGTCTTCACAGGAGAGAGGACCACAGCGGCGGCAACCACCGGACCTGCGAGGGGTCCCCGCCCTGCCTCATCAATACCGGCTATACGCTGAAAACCATCATTCCTGAGGCATTCATCGTATCGGTAGAGGTTCATTTATGCGTCTTTCGTCTGCTCTGTATACGTCCTTTCCCTCTCCTTTATCTTGGCCGCCTTTCCTTTCTTTCCCCTCAAATAGTAAAGCTTTGCCTTTCTCACAGAACCTCTCCGTATAACATCTATCCGCTCCAGAGAGGGTGAATGAAGGGGGAATATCCTCTCAACGCCGATACCAAACGAGATCTTTCTGACCATGAATGTCCCCCGCATTCCCGTGCCCCGCCGCACGATCACCACACCCTCAAAGGGCTGAATCCGTTCCTTATCACCCTCAACCACCTTGACGAAAACCTTAATCGTATCGCCCACCCGAAAATCAGGGACGTCTTTCCTGTATCCTTCCTCAACCGCCTTGACCAGATTCATTTTACTCTTCCTCCTTAATCTCTGAAAGTAACTGATAATCTTCTTTTGAAAGTGAAACCTGCCGTAACAGTTCGGGTCTCCTGCCCAGAGTCCTCTTCAAAGCCTCTTTCCTTCTCCAGCGCGCAATCTCTTTATGGTTCCCCGACAACAGAACCGCAGGAACCTTCAGTCCCTCGTAGTCCTTCGGCCTGGTGTAATGGGGATAATCGAGTATTCCCCATGAAAAAGATTCTTCTTCGACCGAACGCTCGTCACCAAGTGCACCCGGCAGCAACCGAACAATCGAGTCTATTATAACCAAAGCAGGCAATTCACCGCCACTCAAAACATAATCACCAAGAGAGATCTCCAAATCCACGAGCCCTTCCCTCACCCGCTCATCTATGGCCTCATATCTCCCGCATATGAATAAAAGCCTTCTTATTTCCTTTGAAAGAGCAACTGCCATATCCTGGTGAAAGGGTCTCCCCTGAGGTGTCACCATGATGGTACAAGTATCAATTCCATCTGCTAAGATGGATCGCACCGCGCTAAAAAGTGGTTCAGGTTTCATAACCATGCCTGAGCCGCCACCATAGGGGTAATCATCGACCGTTCTGTGTCTGTCGGTTGAATAATCCCTGAGGTTATGAACCTTCACCTCGATAATCCCTTTCTGCAGAGCCCTCTTGAGGATGCTTTCAGAGAAATAAGCGTTGAAGATATTGGGGAATATGCTAATAAATTCGCATCGCATGCCTTGTTCTCTTTATGAAAAGAGCCTCTATTATACACCACCTCTCAGTGCTTTTGGGGCATGGATCCGGAAAGAGGAGGTCATCCCAAAAAGTGCAAGTCGGTATTAATAGCCAGAGACGTAAACGCATCGGATGATATGAAACCGTTTGCTCCAGCTGCTGTCCAGGATGTGGGCGTTAAAATTGCTTGCCTGTCTGTCTCGGTAATTCCACCACCTTGACCGTCATTTCTTTTCTTTTGACTCGAGCACGAAGACGTAGAGATCCCTGCACATCTGGAGGCTCTTCAGGTAAACGGTTTTGTCAACAAGTTCTACCCATTTTATGCGTGCACAGATCCCCCGGTTCTCTGAAAAGGAGCCTAATGGTGGCAGTCCATCCACATAAGACGGAGGCATATAGTTGTCGTTCTGTATGGTCAGGCGCTGATGGGCTTTGTTGTTGCAAATTGTGATCGTATTTTAGTATTCTTCTTTTGTTATGGAACGCCTATTTAGCCCTCGATCAGTAGCAGTCATCGGTGCATCCACAGATCCTGAAAAAGTCGGATACGCAGTAGTCAAGAACTTGAAAGAATCAGGTTTCGAAGGCAGCATCTTGCCAGTAAACCCTCGGTTGGCAGAGGTACTTGGCCTAAAAACGTTTCCCTCTCTTGCCGATATAACGGAAAAGCTCGATGTCGCTGTTGTGGCCATCCCTGCTCCTCTGGTTCCAACGGTTCTTAGAGACTGCGCGTCTGCAGGCGTTGCCTTTGCCGTCGTGCTAAGCGCCGGTTTTAAGGAAGCAGGCAGCGAAGGGGCACAGCTGGAAGACCAGATGCGGGCCATCACAAAGGGCCACGCCATGAGGATTCTCGGGCCCAACTGTCTCGGCATCATCAGCACACCAAGCAAGCTGAACGCCTCCTTTGCAGCGGGGATGCTTCCCAAAGGACGGATCGCCTTCTTCTCTCAATCCGGCGCCCTCGGAATCGCTATCCTCGACTGGGCGGTCGGCAATAAAGTGGGCTTTTCACGGTTCATTAGCCTCGGGAACAAGCTCGACTTGAACGAAATAGATTTTATCGAATATTTTGTATCAGATCCTGAAACGGATGTGATCCTCGGGTATATCGAGGACGTTGTGGACGGAAGGAAATTTCTCGATATAGCGAAGAAAGCCTCAAAGCAAAAACCAATTATCCTCATAAAATCGGGCGGTACGTTGGCAGGCGCACGAGCCGCATCTTCCCATACCGGTGCACTGGCAGGTTCGGAGACGGCATTCAATGCAGCATTCAAACAAGCAGGCATCATCAGGGCTCAGGGGATTCAAGACCTTTTCGATACAGCCCTCGCATTCGCAGGGAGCAAACTCCCCGCGGGCGACAGATTGCTTATTGTCACGAATGCAGGCGGCCCGGGGATCCTTGCTGCTGATATGGCAGAACGGTCGGGCATCAGGCTGCCTCAGATGACAAATGAGACCATAGACTCCATAGCTCCACTTCTGCCGTCCAGTGCATCGCTCTACAACCCTGTGGACATAATCGGAGATGCAACATCGGAACGATACGCTGCCGTATTGAACAGTGCGGTGAACGATCCAAATGTTGATGGGATCCTTGTAATACTGACCCCTCAGGCAATGACTGATGTGGAAAGNNTTTATGGGGGAAGCGAGGGTGAGGGAATCTATCGAGAGACTCAAGGTCCACGCCATACCGTGTTTTTCCTATCCTGAGATTGCGGTTACCGCGTTCAAAAGACTCCTTGACTTCAACACCTGGAAACATCGCGGTGAAGAGGCGATATTGCCCCACGTACGGAATAAGGAAAAAGCGGATACGCTTATCAATAGCATTCTCCGGGCCGGCCGCTACGAAGTGGGTGAGGATGCGGCGATGGAGATTCTCTCCCACTATGGCTTCACCTTTCCTGAAAAAGCGCTCGCGCACACTGCCAGGGAGGCATCTGCCATTGCGGAAAGGATCGGATTTCCCTTAGTGATGAAAATCTCCTCCCCTGATATCCTCCATAAGACCGATGTGGGCGGGGTAAAGCTCAACATCAATTCTGAAATGGCGGCAGAAGACGCTTTCTTGGAAATCACCTCAAACGTGAGAAGGCTCATGCCTGATGCATTTATAAACGGTGTCATGCTATATGAGATGATTTCGGGGGGCAAAGAGGTGATACTCGGGGTAACCTATGACAGGACATTCGGACACATGATAATGTTCGGATTGGGCGGGATCTATGTCGAAGTCCTCAAGGACGTCTCCTTCAGGATAGCGCCCGTTTCACGCAGGGAGGCATCATCAATGATCAACGAAATCAGAACCAGCGCTCTTTTAAAGGGATCGCGCGGGGAGAAACCCGTGGACATCGAATCGATCATCGACGGGATAGTTGGCGTATCATCGATCGTCACTGACTTTCCGGTGATACATGAGCTTGACATAAATCCGCTGGTCGTTATGCAGAAAGGGGCACTCGCCCTTGACGCACGGATCATTTTTGAGAGGCAGAAGAGCTCTTAGGCCCTGTTCCATTATGATAATGGCGGATAGGGAGTTGCTGCTTCAGCGGCTATGCGTAACTCAGACCCTTGGACTCTCAACAGAAGAGGAGGCGACTTATGGTTCCAGTGTTTATAGTATCCAGCAGGGCTTATACGGGAAAAACTTTCCTTGCCCTTGGTCTTGCGTTTAATCTCAGGGAACAGGGATATACCGTTGGATACATGAAACCCATCGGCAAGATACCCATCAAAAAAGGGAAAGAGGTCTATGCGGCAGATGCTGTTTTTATGAAAGAGGCTCTTTCCCTGCCTGAACCCCTGAACGTTATCTCTCCTTTTGTCCTCAGCTATGAAACCCACCAACTCCTGTTAGAAGGCAGAATCGGTAACGTAAAGGAACAGATACGTGAAGCGCTCGAAATCCAGAGCTCTAAAGACATAGTAATGATCGGCGGTGCAGGAGATCTCTTTCAAGGAGCTACCCTCAATATAGATGCCCTCAGCCTGATCAGCGAGTTAAACTGCCCAGCTCTGATGGTAGAATCATGGAATGGAGATACCTCTCTTGATACCCTTATAGGGGGATACAGGCTCCTCGGCAACCGCTTTGCCGGCTGTATCATCAACAAGGTGCCGATCACCATAACTAGTCATGTTAAGGAAGCAGTGAAACCATTCTTAGAGAGGATGGGTGTGAACGTACTGGGCGTTTTTCCGAAAGACAGCATCCTCGAATCCATCTCGGTGAGGCAGTTAGCCGAGATATTGAATGGAAAGATACTCTGTTGCGATGACAGGCTCGATGATTTCGTCGAACAGTTTTCTGTAGGCGCTATGGATGTGGACAGTGCCCTCACCTATTTCAGGAGAACGCCGAATAAAGCGGTCATCACTGGATCTCACCGGAGTGATATACAGCTCGCGGCCATAGAGACCTCAACAAAGTGCATCATCCTCACCGGAGGGCTTTTTGTGAACGATCTCGTCCTTGGCAAGGCGCAGGCAAAGGGAATTCCGATCATATCGGTGCACTCTGATACCTTCAAGACCATCGAGAAGATCGAGTCCGTCATCGGAAAAATCGGGATACGGGAGGAGAAGAAGGTCACGAGGATCAGAGAGGTCACCGAAGATTTTGACTACGCGAGGTTACTGAACACACTGAAGGTGCAAAAGTAACCGGCAAGAAACAGGGCTTGTAGGGATGCCGTTAAGACATCCGGATGTGGAGGATAGTCAGGATACTGTCAGAACTTTATTCTTGCTTGATTTAGTGCCAATTAAGGTTTGAATCGGCAGGTGTTGCCTGTCAAAAAAATTGTCGACCCATCCAGGAACTGTTGAAGATTTGATGCAAATGCTTCTGAATCAAAAGCCACCCAACGAGGTGGCCATCAAACAATATGACAGATTTCATAAACTTGTGATATGGATCACAGAATTTTATGTAAATTTCATTTAATAGTATGTCATGATTGCATCATGGCCGATGAAGTGTGAACTCGTGCAGTATAATAAGCCATCAGTGAGAAATCACAGGTCACAGGGCAAACCTATCAGGCTGTCCATTTTATTAGCACTTCTTGTCATCACTTATTCCTTATCACTCGTCACTGGTGTATCTGCAGATGACATAAAATCCAGGGCGGCCGTTGTTATGGATGCTGTGACAGGCAGGGTGCTGTATGCAAAGAACTCTGAGCACTGCCTTATGCCTGCAAGCACCACAAAATTAATGACAGCCTTAGTTGTGCTCGAGCATGCCCGACTGAGCGACGTTGCCACGGTGAGCAAAAAAGCAGCAAATACCGCACCGACTAGGGTCGGATTAAAGGAAGGAGACAAGGTTACGATCGAGACACTCCTTTATTCTGCCCTTGTTAGATCAGCAAATGACGCTGCAGTTGCACTTGCCGAGGCGGTTGCAGGTTCTGAAGAACAGTTCGTGAAGCTGATGAATAGAAAAGCAGTTGACATTGGGGCTGATCATACAAAGTTTGTCAATGCCAACGGCCTTCCGGGTAAAGGTCAGTATACAACTGCCTATGACCTGTCGAGGATCATGAGGCAGGCTATTCAATATCCTGTACTGAAAGGCATACTCAATACACGCGTAGCAGAGGTTTCGACCCAATCAGGGAAGACAATCTTTATTAGAAATACGAACAAACTCTTATGGTCTGACGAAGATATCTTGGGGGGGAAAACTGGGTATACCAGGCAGGCAAGGCACTGCTTTGTCTGTGCAGGTGGGCGGGACAACGAGACCATTATCGTTGCTCTGCTTGGCGCACCGAGCAGAGATGTGTTATGGAAAGAATCGCGAGACCTGATGACATTTGGTTTGAAGGTTATGGACCATCAGGAAGAACCAGTTTCTTACCTTACAGAATCTGATGTCGATGCTTCGAAGTTAACAAATGCCTCCTATATCAGGAATGTCAAGACAAGAAAACCTAGGGACAAAAGACAAGACTAGTATGTAAAATATGTCTTCGCTTCAAGACCATTTGCACATCAGAAAAAGTACCTCTATCCATCTTTTGTTGTGCGAGCCAACGGCTCGCAAAAAGATACAGCAATATTTTTTGCATGCAGGCTAAGCGCTTCTCTGCTTTTTCTACAAGACGTTGTCCCATTCACTAACTCAGCCTGACCTATGGTATAATCGAGAGCTTTACGATTCATGTATTTAATGGAAAAGTATAAAGATGTAAAGCCTTTTCGTTATGATGTCGAATCGGAAAAATAGTTAGAGGTACTTCTTAATTTCTGAATTTACGGAGATCACGTTATTATGAGCAGAGGTCTGTATGGCACTCCAGACAAAAGAAGAAGCCCCAGATACAATAGGAGATTTCCCATAATATTAGAATATGAAGATAAGACTCTTGAAATGAGGACACTTGATATTTCAAAACATGGCGTCCTTATCCCCATTCGCGTGCCTCCACCCATAGGGTCTCCGGTTACAGTAATTCTGACAATCAGAAATGAAACGTCTCGCTTTGAGGGGATAGTGATACGACATACAAAGAGCCGCGTCAATGGGATCTGAACGACTGCTGCAGGGATCAATTTGTCTTCACCCTAATATGAGGAGTTTGTAAAAGATAAGATATTATTGACTTCCGCATAAGTAATGCAATAAAATAGAGATATCCTTAAAAAGGAGGTGTCTCTATGCGGCCTCATGGTTCTCCACAATCGCTGGAAGAACGCCGGAAACGAGGAATTACATTTCTCAAACAGAAGTTGTCGCTTCATGAGATTGCCCGACGTATAGGCTGTAACGCAAGTAGCGTCCTTCGGTGGCGTGATGCTTTGAAAAAAGGCGGTAAAGATGCGCTTAAGGCGAAGCCGGTTCCTGGCCGACCACCGAAGCTGACCTCTAAACAAAAACAGCATCTTGTTCGCCTCCTGACAAAAGGGGCCATGGCACATGGATATCGGACGGAGTTGTGGACAACAAAACGCATCTCCGAAGTAATCGAGCGTCAACTGGGGGTAACATACCATTATAATCACGTGGGCAAACTCTTGCACCAGATAGGGTGGAGCTACCAGAAGCCAAAACGTCGCGCCATTGAGCGTGATGAAGAAGAGATAGCGAAATGGAAACGCTCTGTCTTGCCCCGGGTAAAAAAAACGCCGCAAGGCTGGCGGCCCACCTCGTCTTTATCGACGAATCGGGCTTCCTCTTGATTCCCTCGGTTCCTAAAACGTGGAGTCCAGTGGGGCAGACCCCGATTCTGCATCATCGGTATCGTCATGACCGCATCTCCGTCATCTCCGGTATCGCCGTCAGCCCCAAGCGCTTCCATTGTAAGCTGTACTGCCAGCTGTATGAGGACAATATTCGATGTGAGGAAGTAACGATATTTCTCCGCCATCTGTTACGTCAAATACCTGGCCACCTAGTCGTTCTGCTGGATAATGGCAGAATCCATCGCGAGGATTCCATCGAGGATCTTCTTTCCCGAACGTCCCGTTTGCACCTGCAAGCCTTCCCGCCGTATGCTTCCGACCTGAACCCAGACGAAGGGGTATGGAATCACCTCAAGAAAACCTTAGCGAACGGTCGCCCTGATGATCAAAACGAGTTGATGGACGCATTGTCTGATGAAATCTGCCGGGTGGGTGCTTCTCAGACTCTCTTGCGTGGTTGCATCAAGCAGTCAGATTTACCTTCTTTTTTCCCCTGATTGTTGCATTACTTATGCGGAGAGCAATAATTGAGTAGGTCGCTTCTCAGCGATCTCCATTTTGTTTCACTATAGTAGCCCGTACGCTTTGCTTGAGCTTTCCGCTTAGGTCTTCCTCTTTATCAGAAGGCAGGCACTATACTCGTTGCAGCGTCTTTATCAGCGCCTCTGCCTTCTTAAGGGTCTCGTGATATTCCCTTTCCGGGTCCGAATCAGCAACAATCCCCGCACCTGCCTGGACATAGGCATATCCGTCTTTTATCACAAAAGTCCTGATGATGATGTTCAGGTCCATGTTCCCGGAAAATCCTATGTAGCCCATAGAACCGGTATATGCCCCCCGTCTCACGGGCTCCAGTTCGTCTATGATCTCCATACATCTCACCTTCGGGACGCCAGTTATAGTTCCTCCTGGAAACGTCGCCTTGACGACGTCGAGAGGCGTCTTGCCAAGCGCGAGAACACCGCACACGTTAGACACGATATGAATGACATGTGAATAATCTTCGGTAATCATGAACTCATCGACTTTTACACTTCCGTAGTCAGAGACTTTCCCGATGTCGTTCCGCTCTAGGTCAATCAGCATGATATGCTCTGCCCTCTCCTTGTCATTCAGCAACAACTCTTCCCTCATGTGTTTATCTTCTCTTGTATCTCTACCCCTCGGCCTCGTACCCGCTATGGGACGTGTTTCAATATTGCCGTCTCTCAGGCGGACGAGTCTCTCAGGGGATGAACTGACAACAAAATAATGACCAAAATCAATAAACCCGGCGAACGGCGAAGGGTTAATGTTCTTGAGCACCGTGTAAAGACGCCATGGATTCAACTCGCCTATGTAAGCGGAGACTCTCTGAGAGAGGTTCGCCTGGAATATATCCCCTGCCGCAATATATGCCTTCGCCCTTTTCACCATGTCCATGTATTCTTCCTTCCTCATTTCATGGAGCACCTCGATCTTCTGAGGGATCCGGCCTGGACTGGCTGAAAAATCTCTACCCTTGCCTGCTTCTAGGACTCTGCCGACCTGATCGAGGACCTCTTCGGCCTCTTCGTACCAGAGCCCGTGATCAGGTTCACTGCCTCTCAAGCCTGGACAGACAATCGCCCATGACCTTTTCTGCTTATGGTCAAAGGCGATGAGTCTATCGACAATAAAAAAATGTGCGTCCGGGATGCGGAGGTCATCTGCAGTGGTCTTCGGAAGTTTTTCGAGATAATGAACAAAGTCATAACTGAGAAGGCCCGCTGCCCCGCCCTGAAATGGCGGGAGTTCGGGTGCGGCTTTCTGGGAATACGCTCCGAGAATCTCATCCAGTTTCTTCAGGGGCTTTTCCTGGGATAGGGCACAGTTCCCCCCTGATTCAATTTCGACAAGCCCATCCTTCACCTTAAAGACGGCAGCTGCGTCAAAGCCTACGAAAGAGTATCGCGCGATCTTCTCCAGACCCTTGACGCTCTCAAAGAGAAAAGAGCCCGGACCGGAGAACAGCGCATACGCCTGCTCAGGAGGAATATAGGGTATCTCCGCATAGATCGGTGGAATTTCACCGGCAACGCAATCATCAAGGAATTGCGCCTTCGTCTGGGAGCCAGGATATCCGCGGTCGTGCACGATGTCTTTTACGCGGTAAGGATTTCTGTGGTGATCAGATCAAGAGCCCTGAGCGGATCGGGCTGGTTGAGAACAGCCCTTCCCAAAACAATATAATCAGCGCCCTCCCGGAGAGCCTCTCGTGGGGTCACGGTCCGCCTCTGATCATCAGGCGGACTCCAGGAAGTTCTGATACCAGGGATGACTATCAAAAAATCCTTTCCAAAATGGTTCCGAATCGATCCCGCTTCATGACCTGACGCCACAACACCATCGAGGCCGGCCTCATGCGCAAGTTTTGAGAGCTGTTTCACATGGGTCTTAATCCCGTGCTGGATACCGAGTTCGTTTTTCAGCGCCTCCTGCGTCAGGCCAGTAAGGACGGTGACTCCCAAAATTTTCGGTCTCTTGACATCCTCTCGTAGGCATACTTCCACCACAGAGTCCTTGCATCTTTTCATCATGTCAACGCCGCCAGTGGTATGGATATTAAACATATAGACACCGAGTCTCACTGCAGCAAGAGCAGCCTTTGACACAGTGTTGGGGATATCGTGGAACTTAAGGTCAAGGAAAACCTTCTTCTCTTTTCTGTGTATTTCCTCAACAACCTGCGGCCCCGCAGATACAAATAATTCAAGCCCTACCTTGAATATATTCACATGCTCCCGAAACCTCTCTACAATATCGATGGCATATGCAGCATCAGAGACATCTAAGGCGAGGATAATTTTTTCCTTTGCTGGCATCTACATCCTCGGAAGGGTAATACCCCTCTGCGCCTGATATTTCCCGGCTTTATCCTTATAGGAAATTTCGCATATCTCTGATCCGCCGAGGAACAGCAGCTGCGCGATGCCTTCGCCAGCGTATATCTTTGCCGGTAACGGCGTTGTGTTTGAGATCTCTATGGTAACGTGGCCTTCCCATTCCGGCTCAAGGGGGGTGACGTTCACAACAATTCCGCAACGTGCATATGTCGATTTCCCAAGACAGATGACCAGAATATCCCTCGGTATTGCGAAATACTCGACAGAGCGGCCCAGGGCAAATGAATTCGGTGGAGTGATACAGATATCACCCTTGAAATCGACAAAGCTTTTTGGATCAAAGTTCTTCGGATCGACAATAGTAGTATTGATATTCGTAAAGATCTTGAACTCATCAGCAATCCTCATGTCATAACCGTACGAACTCACGCCGTACGATATAACACCTTCCCTCACTTGGCCTTCGCTGAACGGTGTTATCATACCCATTGAGGCCTTATCCCGTATCCATCGGTCGCTTTTTATCATAGAAACTCCGGTTGCAAAAGAGAGATTACCATAAAAACCGGATCAATAACAAGAAGGGTCAGACCTGTGGCATGGCTTCACGGGCAGGGGGGCACCGTGCGGCTGCGGAACCCCTTCCGAGTATAGAAGGCATAAGACTGGTATAGTTTTATGCTTCCTTAAACAGCCATGTTGAAAGGTACCGTTCACCGGTATCGGGAAGGACGACGACAATTATTTTCCCTTCGTTTTCGTCTCTCTTGGCGACCTCTAAGGCCCCCCAAAGAGCGGCTCCGCTTGAAATCCCAGCCAGAATTCCCTCCGTCCTGGCAAGGAGTCTCGCAGTGTTTCCCGCATTTTCATCGGAGACGGTGATAATCTCATCGATTATTCCTCTGTTCAGCACATCGGGGACAAAGCCGGCTCCGATTCCCTGTATCTTATGCGGTCCGGCAGTTCCTTTCAACAAGACCGGCGAGGTCTCTGGCTCTATAGCTATGGCCTTGAAACTTTTCTTCCTCTTTTTAATCACCTCGGAAACCCCTGTTATGGTACCTCCGGTCCCTACGCCCGCAATAAGGATATCAACCCTCCCATCGGTGTCATTCCAGATCTCTTCAGCAGTTGTAGTCCTGTGGATCTCCGGATTAGAAGGGTTTTTGAACTGTTGCGGCATGAAGGCTTTGGGGATCGTCGCCGCTAATTCCTCCGCTTTTTTTACCGCTCCTTTCATCCCCTCCGCACCAGGCGTCAAAACCAGTTCCGCTCCGAATATCTGTAACAACTGCCTCCTCTCCATGCTCATGGTGTCAGGCATCGTGAGGATCAGTCTATACCCTCGGGCCGCTGCTACAAAAGCAAGAGCTATGCCGGTGTTTCCGCTTGTGGGCTCTACGATGACAGAGTCCTTTCTTAAAAGCCCGTCCTTCTCCGCAGCATTGAGCATTGCGGTACCGATACGGTCTTTTACACTCGCCAAGGGATTGAAGGATTCAATCTTTGCAAGCACGACAGCCTTGCTCCCACAGGTAATCTTATTTAATCGTACAAGCGGGGTATTGCCCACTGTCTTCGTAATATCATCAAATATCCTTCCCATCGCACCCTCCTCTTTTAATGTTTCCGTGCTTTATTATAAACACGCGTCAAAAAATAGCAAACACTTCTTCACCGACACCTCATGGAGCGGAGATTAAATCGAAAGGGAACCCCTTCTCCCACCCACCAATGACAGCAGCGTATCCTGCTCAGGCCTGAGAGTCTCAGGAAGGACGTCTGAAACGGTGTAAGCAAGTTCTTCCAGTTTCCTCACCTCTTTACAGGTTCCTTTCCTCCGCATCATACCCTTGGAGGGTGTCTATGATCTCCGCAATATCGCCGTTATCGTAGCGCTCGGGCAATTCACGATCAGAAGTAAATGGCGTTACGCCATTGACTCTCTGTTTTGTCTTGCCGGTGTGATGTCTTAGCCTCTGGAGACTGAGCGCCTTTTTGTTCCTCCCATGTCCGTTGTTCCTCCCGACGGTGATAGTCAATCTCCAAATATACTAACGTGATCTGCAATCCGCATGCCAAATCACATCAGACCGATTATGAGCGGTACTAATCGCTTTAAGCCCTGATATTGTTTAATTTATAATCATTATGTATGCTATTTAAGCAAGGTTCGGCACATGGAAAAAATCGTTTTCCTCACACAAGATGAATCGTTCGTAAAAGAGTTATTCGACATCCTGCCCAGAGGATTTACCCTTTCGAAGGAGTCTTTAAGGGTGAGAAACCGGATTGTCTTTTTTGATCTCGAAACTATGAGGCCTAGCCTGATCCGGGAACTCAGTGGCCAGAACATAGTAGTCGCCATCACTAAACAGAAACGGACCGAACCGGTCATCGAAGCCGCAACCTTTGGAGCGTACGAGACGATTCACCGTCCCCTCATGAGGGATGCTGTGTCCCGCCTCTTACACGAGTTACATGATCTTCATGATGAGATCAAAGATACCGTAGCTACAACGAGCCCTCCTCCCTCTGCTGCAACATGCGCAATCGTCGGTCAGTCCCACGTCGTCATGGACGTGTGCAAAAAACTGGCCCGCCTGTCACAGGTCGAGACCCCGGTACTGATTACTGGTGAGACGGGGACGGGAAAGGAACTCATTGCCGAGACCATTACTCAGCTTTCCTCTCGCTTCGGCAAATCTTTCGTTGTTGTCAACTGTGCCGCTGTGCCGGAAACCCTCCTTGAGTCCGAACTGTTCGGCTTTGAGAAAGGTTCTTTTACCGGTGCGGTCACTGCAAAAGAGGGCATGCTGAAGATTGCCGACGAGGGATGCGTATTTTTTGATGAGGTTGGCGAACTGCCACTCTCTCTGCAGGGCAAGCTCCTCCGTTTCCTCCAGACACAGACGTTCTATCCTCTCGGAGGGGTAAGAGAGATCCAGGTAAATGTAAGGGTCATCTCTGCCACGAACAGGGATTTATCCGCTATGGTTAAGGAGGGAAAATTCAGAGAAGATCTCTACCACAGGCTCCGCGTCACTTCCATCCACATCCCTCCTCTTCGCGAGCGCAAGAAGGATATTCTTCCCCTTGTCCACTTTTTTGTAAACCGGTATCGGCATACAGGTCCGAGGCCCATCAAGGGCGTCACGAAGGCATTCTTAAGAAAGTTGGTCGCTTATGATTGGCCGGGAAATATCCGGGAGCTTGAAAACATCATCCGCTCTGCCATCGCCCTGTGCAAAACTGATTACCTTACCACATACGAGCTTGCGGAACTCGGAGAACAACAACCCGCATCAAAGAAAAAAACAGCGCCCTCAGAAGCCCTCGGCTCCGTCCTCATCCCCATCATAAAGGAGGCCATTGAAAGAAAGGAAAGGAACATCTATGAAAAGATCCATCACGAGGTGGATAAACCCCTCTTTGAATACGTCCTCTCCCACACAAAAGAAAATCAGTCCGAGGCTGCGCGCATTCTAGGGATAAACCGTCTGACCCTCAGGAAAAAATTGAGATAAACGGGATAGAGAAAAGGATAGTTCTTCGAAATAGCCTTTCTCAGGGAACGACAACAATTTCCGCTTGCATCTTCTCTACATCAAGCAGGGCAAGGGTCGATTCCCCCTTGTGCAGTCTTGCCACCTTTCCTGGGTTGATCACGAGGGTATCTTTGACCTTTCTGATATCTGGGCTGTGCGTATGTCCGTAAATAACGACGTCGAAATATCTGCTTTCCGCCAGCGCATCCACAAGATCCGGTTCATGTAGCACAACGATTTTTCTCCCCTGAACTGTCGTAATAAACGGCTGATTATGGATGTTCCCCTTAAATCTCTCCTTAAGGAGAATCTTATCGCCATCGTTGTTACCGAAAATAGCGGAAATTCCGCATGTCAATTCACTGAATACCTCAAAGGTGAATGGAGAGGTGATATCACCTGCATGGATTGCATGGAACACACCTTCAGAATTGAGGATATCCACGGTCTTTCGTATGGCTACCATATCATCGTGGGAATCTGAGATTATGCCAATAAGCATTAAAACACCTGTTTAAAAAAAACGGGTGAGAAGCACCCTGTTTCTACCCCTCACCCGTTGTCGTCTCAAATGTTACTAGATCTTCATAACATTTGCTGCTTTTAGTCCCTTTTCACCCTCAACAACATCGAACTGAACCCTCTGCCCCTCTGCAAGGGTCTTGAACCCGTCATTCGTGATTGCCGAGTAGTGGACAAAGACGTCTGGGCCGTTGTCCTGCTGGATGAAACCATACCCTTTGGTCTCATTAAACCACTTCACCTTACCTTCAAACGACATACTTCTTACTTCCTCCTTTTCCCCTATTAGAGCCGTTCTGCAGCCTCAATGCAAGGGAATAAAAATAAAAACCTGCAAAACAGGATGTTTTTTTATACCACTGACAAGCAATAAAGTCAAGTCAGCTCAAGACAACGTTTACTTATGGAGTCAACCTATGGTATATATAAAAAATATTGGCTTTATAGAGGGGACTAGAATGCAACCTAAATTAACCGTTATTATCCCAATCTATAATGAGGAGGAAAATATCCCTGAACTCTANNCCTCTGACTCTTTTGAAATACTTATGGTGGACGACGGGAGCAAGGACCGTTCCTGGCAGCTCATTAGGGGACTTCACGAGAGAGATCCGAGGGTGAAGGGGCTGAGTTTTTCAAGGAACTTTGGCCACCACATCGCCATTACTGCCGGCATTGACTATGCAAGGGGGGACGCCGTGGTCCTTATGGATGGAGATCTGCAAGACCCCCCTGAGGAGATACCGAAGCTTTACAGGAAATTCAGGGAAGGATATGACATCGTTAATGCAATTCGTGAGAAAAGAGATGACCCCCTTCTCAAGAAAATTACGTCTTGGGTATTTTTGAGCATCCTCAGAAGGATTTCGAGCGTGGATACTGACCCGGAGACCGGCATTTTCAGAATGATAAGCAGGAGAACTGTCGAGAATATGAAGAGACTTCGGGAATCATCAAGGTTTCTCACGGGACTCATGAGGNNCCGGCAGGACAAAATATACCCTTTTTAAATTGTTCAAGCTTGCCTGGCACGGTGTGACCTCTTTTTCTTATGTGCCGCTCCAGATGGCAACGTATTTTGGATTCATTGTGTCCACAATAAGCTTCCTGATCGGCATCTACATGCTCTACAGAAAGATATTCCTTGATATTCCGCTTGTAGGGTATGCATCATTAATCGTATCTTTGTTCTTTCTGGGCGGCGTCATACTTCTTGTCCTTGGGGTGATTGGAGAGTATATAGGAAGGATTTACACTGAGGTGCAGAATCGGCCCCTTTACATAATAAAGGAAGAGACCGGATAATTAACTATCGAGCAATCAAAGCCAGTACTGCTAACTATAACTATGACCAGCATCGGAAAAATCGGAGTGGGGATATCTACAAAAGATGCAAAAGATCGAGATAGACAGTAGGAATTTTATTCTGTTCAGGCCTACACCTTGGGATACAAAGGTATTCGGATTTAATACTAATGAACTCAAACGGTTTCAATATGAAGATTCGGATCTGTTGGTCAGACTACTTGAGCTCCTTGATGTCTATAATAGGCGAAACAATATAAGATTTATCTACATAAGGATTGACGCAAATGATAAGGTTCTTAAAAAGCAGTTGCAGGAGTTCGGTTTTTATTATGCAGAGACTACGCTTTATCTCACAAAAAAGGATTTGCAACAATCCGAGTTCTGCCTGAAGACGAAATGCAATTTGCCCTTGATAACTCCCGGGGAGGATGACTTTATCCAGATTAAGGAGATCGCGAAAAACGATTTCTCGTATGGCAGATTTCACGAAGACCCTTACATCGATACTGTAAAAGCAAGGAATAGGTATGTCAATTGGATTGATGAGATGATAAAGGAGAATAAGGAGTTCTTAGTCCACAAAAGAAACAACACAGTAGCGGGCTTTCACGTACAGTCCATTTTTGCTGATATATGCGATATGATACTGACCGGAACGCGAAAAGAACTTTCGATGATAAGTTACTACTTCTGGGCAACGGTATTGGAAGATCTGAGGAGAAGAGGTATCAGGGAAGTCGGCACCATGATTTCTGCTTCAAATGTCCAGATTGTGAATCTCTATTCATTTTTTGACTTCCGTTTTGAGTNNTTTTGAGAAATCGCTCGTAGGTTTTCATAAATTCTATGAGGAGAAGGTTAATGGATAATATTGAGAAGTTGAGAAACAGCTTTGCCGAGGCATTAGGAATAGACAAGGAAAAAGTTGAGGATTCACTCGAATACAATTCAATACCCGAATGGGACTCGGTAGCACACATGAAAATGGTTGCCGCAGTCGAATCGGCCTTTGACGTAATGCTCGATACAGAAGATATAATTGACATGAGTTCTTTTGAGAAGGTAAAGAAAATCGTCATGAAATATGGGGTCGTACTGTAATGTTGCACGGCAAGGTGATGATCATCACCGGTGCCAGCAGGGGCATCGGGAAATCTATAGCCCGCCTTTTTGCAGAAAACGGGGCAGATGTCATCTTGAATGCTCGAGATGCCACCTCATTGAAAGAGGCGTGTGATGAAATTCGTTCTTCCTCTGATGTTCGGGTAGTTCCTCTGGCCTTCGATGTCTCTGATCCCGAGAAAGTGAAGAGCGGCTTTAGAGAGATTTTTCAAATTACAAAGACACTGGATATCCTTGTAAACAACGCGGGTATTCTAAAAGATGCGTTACTGGGAATGGTAACATCCCAAATGATTCATGAAGTATTTAGTATTAACGTCTTTGGTACTCTTTATTGCTGTCAGTACGCCACTCGGATGATGACGAAGCAAAAAAAAGGGTCCATAATAAATATTAGTTCCATCTTCGGCCTATATGGTAACAAAGGGCAAGCTATTTATGGTGGCAGTAAGGCAGCCGTTATCGGCATAACGAAATCCTTAGCTAAGGAAATGGGCGAATCCAACATCAGGGTAAATGCCATCGCACCCGGGTTTATCGATACTGACATGACAAAAATCTTGCCGGCAGAAAAATATCTGGAACGATTGATGTCAATCAAGATGAACCGCGTGGGAAGCCCTCAGGAAGTCGCTAATGTAGCGCTTTTCTTGGCCTCCGACATGTCCCTCTATGTAACCGGCCAGATTATTGGAGTCGATGGCGGGATGATCATATGACCTTCCTTGATGAGCTTGAAATGTTCGGCAGTGTTGTGGCAGTAATAGATCAGCATGATAACCGGTACTCTTACAGGGATTTGATGTTGCTGACGGAGAGGTTTGCAGAGAAGGTTGATTTCAGCAAGAAGAAAATCATACTCATTCTATGTGAGAACAATATTGAGTCTTTTATTGCATATCTCGCCACCCTGAGGGCAGACAGTGTCGCCATGTTGGTTGACGCCGGGATTGACGAGAGCCTCCTCGACAATCTTATCAGAACTTATGCGCCGCATTATATCTGGCGCCCGAAAGAAGGCGCAAACAATTGGTTCTATCAGTTTGGGAGGTATATACTCACAAAGCAGGGAGATGAAGGAAACCTCCCGTTGCATAGAGATTTGAGCCTGTTGCTGTCGACATCAGGCACAACGGGAAGCTCAAAGCTTGTGAGACTGACGAAGGCAAATCTCCATTCAAATGCAAGGTCTATTTCAGCTTATCTTAAACTGTGTCAGGGACAAAAACCGATTACGTTACTTCCCATGCATTATTCCTACGGGTTGTCGGTCATCAACAGCCATCGTAGTGTGGGCGCGACAATCTTGCTGACGACTGCCTCTCTAATGACGAGACCTTTCTGGGATTTTTTCAGAGCAAAAGGTGCAACTTCTTTTGCCGGCGTTCCCTATACATTCGAAATGCTGAAGAAGTTGA
>DMNE01000263.1:0-3766 GCA_003453735.1 Nitrospiraceae bacterium
CATAAGCGCTGATGCTTTCGTCCGGGTGAGCTGCCCGTGGTTGCTCGGCTGAAGTTTCCATAACTTCGTCCTCCTTTTTATGGCTGGGTTCTTCTGTGACTCATGGCTAACTTTTTCGCCAGTCTACTCAACCGGCCTTCCTGCTCATCGGATCAAACCAAAAGAGCTTTACGAAAGGGAGATCGTGGAGGAGTAGTCAAAACGACCCGACAGTGCTTAAAAGCAATCTCTTCCATGCACCTTTTGGTAATCACAGGCAAAGGGAAGTCAAGGTAGAACTTCAAGGTAGATTTTGGGGGCGTTCCTGAAGATTTTTTGGGTGCAGTCAGTGTCCAAAATGTTCGTCACCATCAATCCGTAAATGATTAATTTGACGCATTCAGGATGATGTTCACGTTCCAATAAAACGCCGATTTTGGACATGCTGGCCTGTTCTTAGGCGGCTTCGGAAAGAGCCGATGGCTCTTTCTGCCCAAGAAACTCTAACAACTCATGGTTAACCTTGTCAGCGTGGGTCCAGGTAATGCCGTGCGGCCCTCGTTCCACAACTACAAACTTGCTTGCCTTTATGACCTCATGAATGCGCTTGCCTGTTGCAGCGATAGGAAAAATCCTGTCGGCGCTACCATGAACCACCAGAATGGGGATGCCGATTCTTGCAAGATCATAGCGAAAGTCCGTCAGCCACGCCGAAACACAATCCAGAGTCCCCTTTGGCGAGGCTGCGGCTGCGATGTCCCAGTTGAACTGCACAACATCGTAACTTACAAGTTTGCCGCACAAGATGTCCATGTTGTAAAAATCGGAGAGAAACTGAGATAGAAACGACAGGCGGTCGAGTGCTATAGCTTTTTTGATCAAGTCGAAAATCCTGCCATCCATCCCTTCGGGGTTGTCTGATGTTTTCAAAAGAAACGGCGGGATTGCAGCAATAAAGCTCGCCTTTTTCACCCGCCTAAACCCGTAAGTGCCAAGATACCGGGCCACTTCACCCCCTCCCATTGAGAAGCCCACTAACGCTGCATCGCGCAGGTCAAGCGCCGTAATGAGCTTATGAAGATCACCGGCAAGAGTGTCGTAGTCATAGCCCGACATTGGCCTGCTGGAGTTGCCAAATCCTCTTCGGTCATACGTGATTACCCGGTAACCAGCGTCAACTAGGACCGGCACCTGCTTCTCCCAGGAAGCACTGCTAAGCGGCCAGCCATGAATCAGCACCACTGGTTTACCCGAACCGTGGTCCTCGTAGTAAAGATCGATAGACTGGGAGTTTTCTTTACCGACACTGATCCTGTTCATTATGTTTCTCCTTCTTTTTTTCATAGCCACGACCTTTGGGGACTCTCGCCGGATCTGCCGCCACAACATCTTATTGTTGGTCCCCATCTCGGGATTAAGCCAGCGGCCAGAGCGCACACCACCAAAGCTCTAAATCCAAATTCTCATTTAAAGGTATTACAAGTACCTGGCTCTCGCACACAAGCCTTTAAGAATAAGCTATTATCGGAATTCAGACTGATCAAGCGGATCAAAGTTTCAAAGACGAGGTGTCTGTTCTTTGAAGAACGGGTAAATGCTTTCGAGGAGCACGTTTAGAGCGACTTCGCGTGAAGACGGCATGTTTGTCTAAGGGCGACGCAATGTGCTTTAACCGGGCAGTTTCCCTTGTCGCTTTTGGTGCTTTGGCTTCGCTGGCGCGTGAGCATTGCCAACCGGATCATACGCGCGCCAAAATTGTCGGTCGGCTCCATGAGAAGGGGAGACATGGGGTGGGCAAATTTCGCATCGAAGAAGACGGTTTGGGCAACGTCGATGCACCACAGATTACGTTTGGGGGTGCCGAGACAGACGGTCGCATCGCAATTTCGCGAGTTCCTCAACCTGTGCCCCTAGCTTGACGCCCATTACCAGACCATCTTAGCTTATTGTTAGTATATTTGACCTCAAAAATATTTAGGATTCCACAAGGAGGACAGGGAGTGGCGATGCAGGAAAACCAATTAGGCCGATTCGTAGGGTGTCGAATTTTTTCTCCTATACCAAGTATACTTTGTGTCGATGAGGTGACTGCGTACTCTATGACAACCTGCAAAGAATCCAGGAGTATCTCGACGCAAGTAAGCCCCCACATTTCTTTGAAAAGGCAAGCCTAACGAAAAGGTCTATTTGAATCTCGCCGAACTGAAATACGGGGCCGTACACGTGGATTTAGAAACATGTTAGGAGGGCGAACCTCGAGCGAGGAGCTTGTTTAACAATGATTGAAAGAACGGGAGATCTTTGCACAGTGTGTGAATACGAGAAGTCCAATGGATCGCCATGGCCCCCGGGAGCTACCTGGCTCGAATCGCGGAAGGCATACAATTTCGCTCTGTACTCGAGTCAGGCCGGAAGTGTCACGCTCCTTCTTTATACCGAACGAGACACGATCAATCCGGTCCATCAGTACGCTTTTGACCCGATCCTCAACAAGACAGGTTTGATATGGCATTGCATCGTAACGGAAGAAGAACTTCATGGCGCGGCATTCTATGCTTACCGAGTTGATGGGCCTTATGATCCGTTAAGGGGAAACCGGTTCGATGCCCAAAAAGTGTTCGTCGATCCATTCGCTTTTTCGGTCTATTTCCCACCGGCATACAGTCGTTCCTCGGCATCAGAACCAGGTGCCACAGATGGGAAGGCGCCTCTCGGAGTGCTTATCAAAGATCCGAAAGAATTCGACTGGGAAACGGACCCCCGCCCCCGCCATGCCCACGATCTCATAGTCTACGAACTTCACGTAAAGGGTTTTACCGCAAGACCTAACTCCGGTGTCAGCGCTGAGAAGCGAGGGACATTTGCCGGGCTCGTTGAGAAAATCCCCTATCTTAAGGACCTTGGAATAACAGCCGTGGAGCTGCTGCCAGTCCATCAGTTCGATCCCCAGGAGAGAAATTACTGGGGCTACATGACCCTCAACTTCTTTTCACCTCACCGTGACTATGCCTCCGGCGACCCCTGCCGGGAATTCCGCACAATGGTAAAGGCTTTTCACGCTGCTGGAATCGAAGTGTGGCTTGACGTCGTTTACAACCATACCAGCGAGGCCGGGAATGACGGTCCCACCTACAGCTACCGCGGCATCGACAACAAAAGCTATTACCTCACCAGGCACGATACCGGCGAATACCTCGACGAAACCGGCTGCGGAAACACGATGAACTGTGCGCACCCCGCAGTTCGCGCGCTCATAGTGACCAGCCTCAACTATTGGGCCGAGAACATGCATGTAGACGGGTTCCGGTTCGATNNACATGCGCGACGTAAGACTGGTTGCCGAGGCGTGGGACATCGGCAGTTATCTGCTGGGTCGAAGCTTCCCCGGTCTGACATGGCGGCAGTGGAACGGAAAATTCCGCGATGACGTCCGCGCCTTTGTGAAAGGAGACGCCGGACTGGTTGGCGCTTTGATGCAAAGGCTCTACGGAAGTGATGACCTGTTTCCGGAAGGTCCGGTTGAGGTCTACCGCCCATACCAGGGCGTAAATTTCATCACCGCCCATGACGGTTTCTGCCTCTACGACCTGGTGGCATATAACGAAAAACATAACGAAGCCAACGGCCATGACAATACGGATGGGACAAACGATAACTTGAGCTGGAATTGCGGTTGGGAAGGCGATTCTGGAGTTTCAGAGGCAGTCATTGCGCTGCGAAAGAAGCAGGTTAAGAATTTCTTCTGCCTCTTGATGCTCGCTAACGGAACTCCCATGTTCTGCGCCGG
>DMNE01000263.1:3803-3965 GCA_003453735.1 Nitrospiraceae bacterium
CTTTTTCAAAGGTATGATCGCGTTCCGAAAAACCCATCCATCCATCGGGCGCGGCCGCTACTGGCGTGGAGACGTTCGATGGTACGGCGCAGTCTCGGGAGTTGATTTTTCTCCCGGTTCCCGGTCTCTGGCCTATTATTTGGGCGGGTCGGAACTTGGAGA
>DMNE01000263.1:4075-4229 GCA_003453735.1 Nitrospiraceae bacterium
AAATGTTTCAGAATGATCAGCATGTGGAAGAATGATCGGTGAAAAGCGAAAATCGTCGGTTGTGGATTTGTCGACGGCTGCACACACTTTAGTGCCGAGGGGACTGGTGAACGGGTTCGTGCTGACCTAATCTTGGTAACCTCGACTAGCAAAG
>DMNE01000523.1:0-6297 GCA_003453735.1 Nitrospiraceae bacterium
AAAAAGAGGTTTCTGAAATACTTTCGCAAGAGGCTCCTTTATCAGCTTTTTCCGTAGCGCCCACAGCATGGAAATACTTACAACAGCGGTCGTCTTTTTTTATCAGTTTAATGAGATAGCCACAATTATAACCGCTATGATCGTAATCAAGGCAATAGGCACAGTCAAAACACTTTTTCATATCTTTTTCCATCTTTTTCCTGATAAAAAAGATAGCATACTTCATGCCATCCAAGATACTGGAAAATTTTATGATTGTCGAGCGCATTCCTATTGTGTAGTTTGGCAATAATGACAAGCATGGCAGTTTAAGATGGTGTAATAACCCACAATTGTGCGATATCCCGCAATTGAAAAAAGAGAAGACGAAGGCTAAGAATTCAAAAGGTCTGGGTGAAGGCGGAGTGGTTCGTAGCTGAAGTTCTTAATTGTCTTTAAAGTCGATAAGTTTCACTTATATGATTTATTTCATAGTTTCTTCACATTCTTTACTTATAGTATAGTTAAATAGGAGTAATGTAGTCTTATTGCCAAGAGGCTTATTACTTAGGAACTGTTGTATACATGAAATTCAGAGGTGAGGATAATGGACAAGAGTGAACTAATAGAAGAGCTTATCGATTTAGGCAAGAGACGCGGAACTCTCACCGTGAATGATATAAATGACACTCTTCTTTCCGATCTAAACTCGCCCGAGGAAATGGAGGAGATTCTGGAGCTTCTGGAGGAGATGGGGATTGACGTCGTATCTCACGAAGATGCTGTTATGGCTGAGGAAGAGATTGCAGATGAAGAGGAAGTAAATGAAAAAACCGAAGACTTGGTGCAGGCATATTTCCATTCTATGGGGGATATTTCGATCCTCACAAGGGTTGAAGAAGTTGAGATTGCAAAAAAACTGGAAGATGGGAAACGAATTATAAGAGAGATCATCACCGCAATGCCCTTTTATAAGAAAGTGGTAGCTGGTCTGGAAGCAGTGGCAGAGGAAGAAGGGGAAACCGTTTCAGAAGATGGGGAATTGCATGAAGCATTGAACCTTGCTATGAAGTCCCTTGAAAACCTCATGACGAAGATAGAAAGGACAGACCAAAAGATCTCAAGATATGGGTCTCTCAGAGCACTAAAGAGCATAATCAAGAAGAAAAAGGAGAATGGGGTTAATCCGAGGAAGCTTCTTGCGTTGGCGATGGAAGCTAAGAACGACTATAAATCAGTCGAATCCGAAGCCGGTGTTTCCGTTGAGGAACTCAGGAGCAAGTGGGAGAGGCTGATCAGAGCACGAGCGCTTTATACGGAAGCAAAAAATGAATTAATCACCCGCAACCTTCGGCTGGTCGTGAATATAGCGAAAAATTATATCAACAGAGGCCTCTCTTTGCTCGATCTGGTTCAGGAGGGGAATATCGGCCTCATGAAGGCTGTGGATAAGTTCAAATATGAGAAGGGCTTTAAGTTCAGCACCTATGCNNACATGGTGGATACGGCAGGCGATAACAAGGGCATTAATCGACCAGACTAAGACAATCAGGGTACCGGTACATATGATGGAGTTTTATAACCGGGTTGCGAAGTCCGCCAGAGAATTGACACAACGCTTTGGTAGGGAACCTGGTCCTGAGGAGATTGCCAGAAATTTGGGCGTTTCCACTGAGAAGGTGCATGAGGCGTACAGGGCGATACAGGACCCCTTGGCACTCCAGACCCCAATCGGTGACGACGATTCGAAACTGGAGGATGTTATCGGAGACCTGTATAGTCCTTCCCCATACGAGGATGCGGAAACGACCGAAAAAACCGATAAGATGCTCCTGATCTTGAAGACTCTGACCCCCAGAGAGGAACAGGTAATACGGCTGAGGTTCGGCATAGGTTCTGAGAGAGATCACACGCTGGAAGAAGTGGGGGCAAAGCTAGCGATCACGCGGGAACGGGTGCGACAGATTGAGGCAAAGGCACTGAGAAAACTCAAACACCCGAGCAGAATCCGTGCATTAAAGGTGCTGTCTGCCGCTTAATCGATACACAGAAATGGGAACAGAGGCGGAAAAAGTTTTCTCTGTCTTTTAATCTCTGTTTGGGTATAATTCCCCGCCGCTTGCGGCGCAAGATGGAATCATACCGCCAAGATATCCCGCTGCTTGCGGCGGGGAGTGTCATCTGTAGAACAGCATTTTGACTTCCCGCCTGCCGGTTTTTTAATTTTCTTTACTTCCTTTGACGTTGCAGAGCATCTTGATGTTTCTCACGTTGTCATACTCCTCCTTTGTCTTTATTTGCTTAACCATATAACAGGCGATGAGATGAAAATCTCGTCAGTCAGGGAAAGAAAGTTCCCGGACACAGTTCGGGGGTCATTGGTTGGATAGCGCCGAGCTACTTTCAGGGCGAAGGTAGCCCAGAGGGTGAAAGGTCCATGTTGTAATTGATAACCAATAAGAGAACTGAGGTTCCAATCTCACCTGCCTTGCTTCAGCTTCACCCTCGCCTTTTTGACCAAGCGATCGGGCATGTAGGAAGATTTGGCGATCCTGAGCGCTTCGTCGTCGAGGTCCTGTTCAAAGTTCAGGTAGGTATACTGTGCCGGC
Organism: Nitrospiraceae bacterium; assembly: GCA_003453735.1. Taxonomy (GTDB): domain Bacteria; phylum Nitrospirota; class Thermodesulfovibrionia; order Thermodesulfovibrionales; family UBA9159; genus UBA9159. Next base: position 2,589 of record DMNE01000523.1, read on the forward strand.
AGAACCTTTGCAAATGTGTTATAGATATATTGATAGATACCCTTGAATTTTCTCCGCGCCTTAGCAAAGTGAAGTACAAAAACCTCGGGGTTTAATTCTTCACCGAGGATAAAACCCCCTGGCTCCTTATCTGCAAAGTATATCCCGCCGCAGAGCATTAATTCGTCGTACATCTTTAAGGCCTCCAGACAGGAGGAATAATCAGTCTGCTCGGCATCCGCCCTTGCCTCAGCCTGCCACTCGTTTAGGACATAGACCGCGTCTCCTATGAGAGCATTGGTAAGGGGTAATGCCTCATGTTCGTAACTGGTTACGAACTGCTTGAGGAGATTTCTCTTTTTATGAAGGTTCCTTCCTCTGTATGTACTCACCTTTTCGACGGAATAGAGGTAATCCATGTCACCTTCTCTATAGGTAAATTCGAATTCTTCCTCAGAAAATATTGAAAGCCAGCTTTCAGGGATCGGGAATAAGAAATCTACGGTCCTCAGGAGACTTCTGAGATAATCAATATCCATATTGATTGCTTTCACCGTGGGCATAAGATAGGAGTGACCGTCATAAGATATGCCTCTGATGAAAATCTCTTTGTCGAACACTACCTCATACTGATGGGAGTCACGGAACAAATAAATATTGGGGAAGCTATACTCAGATATGTGCGTATCAATGTTCTTCAACCGTTCATAGAGCAGGCCTCTATGGCTGAAACTAAGCTTTTCTGTTACCATCGTTATGCTTTCTACTTTAATCTCCCGCTAAGGGTTCATCAGAATCTTGAAAATACTCCATAGTTTACCAAATAACAATTCATTAGGGTATAATTGAGCTATTGATAGACTATTGCAAGGAGGTATGCATGAGAAAATCTAATGTAGAAAGAAAGACAAAAGAGACTGATATATCCCTGAGTATAAATCTTGACGGGAAAGGAAAGCATAAGACAGAAACGTCCATCCCGTTTCTGGACCATATGCTCAGCCTCCTTTCCTTCCACAGTCAGATAGACCTCGCTGTTAAAGCTTCAGGGGATACGGAGGTCGACTATCACCATCTCATGGAAGATATCGGCATCGTTTTGGGAGAGGCCATCAAGAAGGCGCTCAGTAATAAAGAAGGGATCCGGAGATACGGCAACGCAACGGTTCCCATGGATGAGAGCCTTGCACAGGTTGTTATGGACCTCAGTGGGAGACCCTATCTAGTATATAAGGTTGAGCAGCCTCTGGGCTCCTTAAGAGGATTAGAAGTCTCGCTATTTGAAGATTTTTTCAGGGCGGTGGCGAACAATGCAATGATGAATCTCCATGTCATTGTCAGCTACGGGAGAGACCTCCATCACATCGTCGAGGCTATTTTTAAAGCATTTGGGCGGTCACTGAGAGAAGCTGTCTCCCTGGATCCTGGCATGAAGGGTCTGCCGAGCACGAAAGGGAAGCTTTAATGAGGACATCGATGTCGAACTGGGACAGCCTTCCCGATGATCGCATTTGCGCATCGACTCCGGCTTTTTCCTGGACTGAGAGGTCAGGAGAATTTAACGCCCACTCCTAAAATTCCTTTAATCATAACAAGGGGGAAAAACCTATCGATATTGACGTGAGATAGGTCATTCCCGTTCGGGGGTTGAGTAGTAAACTTCAAAAAAGTTTTTACTGCGAGAAGCTGTTGTTGTCAATTTGCTGAAATTGTTGAATCCCTTCTTTTTCGTAGCTAGGATTAGTCCCCTCTTTAACTACTGTCCCGTCAATATATCAAAAAGCCTGTCAAGTTCGTCAAGGGAGTAGTATTCGATTTCTATTCTTCCTTTCTTTCCCTTGTGAAGGATGCGAACCTTTGTGCTAAGATGACGAATGAGCTTTTCTTCGAGGGATTCAATCTGAGCATCCCTCCTTCTGGGATGCCTTGCCTTGCTTTTCTCATCTTTACTCAATTTTTTCGCCAAGGTCTCTGCTTCCCTAACACTCAGGCCCTTGTGGATTATTCTTCTTGCCGCCTCTATCTGGTTTGTCTTTCCCTCAATCGATAGGATGGCCCTGGCATGGCCCATGCTCAATGCGGAATCATTGACGAACGCCTTTATTTCATCCGGAAGTTTCAGGAGCCGAAGGTAATTCGCTACTGTTGCTCTATCTTTTCCCACCCTTGAAGAAAGCTCTTCTTGAGTAAGGTTAAAGTCTTTCACAAGCCGATAGAAGGCCTCTGCCATTTCCACAGGGTTCAGATCCTCCCTCTGGATGTTCTCTATCAACGCTATTTCGAGGGTATCCGCTGAGGCAACATCCCTGATTATTGCCGGTATCTTCTTGAGACCGGCGAGGGACGAGGCTCTCCACCGTCTCTCCCCTGCAATGAGTCTGAACGTGCCATCACCTGTCCGTGACACAATCACCGGCTGCAAGACACCCTTCTCTTTTATTGAGGCGGCAAGCTCTTGCAGGGGCATATTCTTAAAGACTTTCCTCGGTTGCTGGTTGCCAGGGATAATACGAGCAATATCAAGATTGACAATCTCCTGCGCTTTTTCGGGGAGGAGGGACTCAAGACCCTTACCTAAAGCTGTTTTCATTGAGAATCTCCTTTGCTAAGGAAAGATAACTCTGCGCCCCGATGGAGCGGGCATCGTAGAGCAGTGAGGGCTTGCCGTGGCTTGGAGCTTCAGCAAGGGTTACATTCCGTGGTATTATCGTGCCGAATACCCTGTCTCCAAAGTGCCTTCGGACCTCCTGGGCAACTTGATGGGCAAGGCTGTTCCTCGTGTCGAACATCGTGAGGAGAATGCCTTTTATCTCGAGCGTGGGGTTAAAGGAATTTCTGACGCGCTGCAGCGTCTTTGTGAGAAGACTGAGACCCTCGAGAGCATAGTACTCACACTGGACGGGAACGATCACTGAATCTGCTGCCACGAGAGCATTTAGAGAGAGCAGCCCTAAAGAGGGAGGGCAGTCGATTAGGATATACTGGTAGTTCTCTCTTAGTGGTGCGATGATCTGGGAGAGAATACCTTCCCTGTCCTCCTTCCCGACTAACTCGATATCAACGCCCAGAAGGTCGATGGTTGAGGGTATGATCTCCAGATGCTGTACGGAGGTTGCTATGATAACCTCACCAGGTGTGCATCTTCCTGCATAGACATCATAGAGGCTTTTCCTTATCTCGTCACGGTTTATTCCCAGGCCGCTCGTAGAGTTCCCCTGGGGATCGGTATCAATGATAAGGATATCTTTCTCAGCGAGTGCGAGAGAAGCACCAAGATTAATTGTTGTAGTGGTTTTTCCTACCCCGCCTTTTTGGTTTACGATAGCAACGGTGCTTCCCATCGAGTAATTCTACCAGAGGCAAAGCGGGAAGGGCAAGGAGAGGCATGTTATCACATCCAAAGCAAGCACGCTCGGTTTCAAGCTTTGCTAAGCAGCATTTTTCTTTTATGTTCCACGTGGAACATAAAACATCTATATGGCCATCCGCTATTGCCTTGCGCCTGAGATAGGAGGGAAACTTGTAAAACCTTCTATCAAGTTTGCATGGACGGCTGCTCTGCCGCGTGAGGAGCAGATAAGCTTCTCGATGAGGTTGATNNTCACTCCGTCAGCACAATTCTGTTGACCTACTCAAGGATATCTTATTACAGGGTCAGGGTGTAGCCGGAAAAGCGGGTGTTATTTCTGGGTTTCTGTCCTGCTGTCTTGGTAACCGTCACATGTTCAGT
>DMNE01000523.1:6404-6607 GCA_003453735.1 Nitrospiraceae bacterium
GATGCCTGAGAGGGAAGGCAGGGGAAAATGGCATACCCAGAGAACGAGGTCAGCCCTTTTGTCTGTGAGAATGCCTCTGCTTACTCTTTCGATCACCCTTCTCTCCAGGTGAAGACATGAAAATTGCTCAGATGTAAATTCCATTCGCTATTATAGCATTTTTGGTCGGTCTAGTTTTTTGTTCTGGCCTAGAAAGTGACAAG
>DMNE01000094.1 GCA_003453735.1 Nitrospiraceae bacterium
TGGGCAATGCTCCGCAATCCTGCATATAAGGGGACTGCATGTTTTGGTAAAACAGAGCGGGTTGAGAGAAAGAAAATCACTCGCTCTTTGCGCAAGCGTGGCGGGTTTTCTGCTCGCAACAGTGCTTCCCGTAAACGGCCTAAGGAGCAATGGATCGAGATATTTGTTCCTGTCATCATTGGTGAAGATATTTTTTTTCTTGCACAGGAACGCTTGGAAAAACAAACAGTTCTCTCGCCGTCACACCAAGGTGCCGACACTTCTGCAAGGGCTTTTAGTTTGCAGCAAATGTGGCTATGCGGTGTACAGGTCTTCTACGCGGACATCTCGGAGAAAACTTTATTACTATCGTTGCCTGGGTTCTGATGATTATCGGTATCCCAATGGTCGCGTGTGTACAAACCGTCCAATCCGTCAGGATTACCTGGATGAGCTTGTTTGGAGACACGTGATTCAGTTATTTGAAAATCCCGATCTTATTCATAAAGAGATAAAGCGCAGGATACAGGAAGCTCGAAATTCCAATCCTACAAGAATCCGCAAAGAATAAGGCAAGACCTTTCACCATGTTCTCAACAGAAGAGAAGTTATCGACAGTGGAAGCAATGTTTCTATCATAAAGCCCCTCATCGAGGATCACTTTCATGATGCCATTGATGAATGATACGCCCGAACCCGGAGTCAATCGCACCCATCGGCTGCTGTTTCTCGCCAGCTTCGTCCCCTTCGAATCTGCCACCAGGCTCCTACGCTCGCTAGACCTCCTGATTGCACCCGCCGCTGTGACGCAAAGTCATCAGGGCGGCTAGCTCTTTTACACCACGCATTGATCATGCGGTCGCCCGTCATGAACTGTGGTATCGCTACATGTCCGTCTAAGGGTAATTGACATCACTGGTCTTTCACCAGTTGGTCGACAGCCTTGTCGGCCGCTCCTGCAAGATTCAGGTATATACTTGGTTGGAGCTGCTCAGATTATTTGGAAGGAATATGCAGGATGTTCTTTTAAAGACTTTTTTAAGGCAGGACTTATTACTTGTTATACTGACCAAAGTAACCAAAATATCTATTCATGGCAAGTTGTAATCTGCATTCTGGGGAACTTGCAAGATAGGCAACAATCCTTCCAGAAGTTGGCAGGGATGAGATCTCTTCAAATCCATCTATTTCTTCCGTAAGCGAACACCTTGCAGGAAGAAAGTTAGCACCGTGCTTTCTTGTTTTCAAAATAGCTAAATGGTCTCAACAAGCTATAAAGTCATCAGACCTATTTTTTCCCTGATATAATTTGAATAAAGGGCAACGAGATGACAAAGTATAAGCTTGGGCTTAAGAATGTGCGTGTCCTCAGAGACATTATTCTCCTTGCACTTGTGGTGTTGTCGCCTTCTTCATTGGTATGGGCGGGACCTCCCTTCATTACGGATGATCCCCAACCAGTCGAATACTTGCACTGGGAAGTTTATTTGGCAACACAGTGGGCACATAACAAGGATACGGGAACAATGGGAACACTCCCCCATGTTGAGGTTAACTACGGTGTTGTGCCAGATGTGCAACTGCACGCGATTGTACCGATGGTCTATTCTGCTTCCCCCGATTCTTCAACTCAGTATGGCTTGGGTGACATTGAACTGGGCGTCAAGTATCGATTTATCCAAGAAGACGAGAATGGGTGGAGGCCTCAGGTCGGAATCTTCCCCATAGCTGTCCTTCCGTCAGGCGATAGCTCTCGGGGACTGGGGGATGGATACATTAAACTATTTTTTCCACTCTGGCTTCAGAAGAGCTGGGGGCCATGGACGACTTACGGTGGCGGAGGATACTGGTACCATCCCGGTGACGACAATAAGAACTACTGGTTTACCGGATGGCTTCTACAGCGCACTTTTTTCTCTGTGCTGACGCTTGGCGCAGAAATATTTAATACCTCGCCAAAGGCAAAAGGCGAGAGCGACGAAACGGCCTTTAATGTCGGTGGGTATATCGACCTGAGTGAAGAACACCATATCCTTCTTTCGGCCGGACGTGACATAAAGGGAAAAAACACCCTTTCGGCGTACCTTGCTTTCCAGTGGACATTTGGTCCCAGAGAAATCAAATAAGTACACTATATAGTATCTGACTACAGTTTTTTATGTAAGTAACCACTGTTCTTCACAATTTCTCCACACCGACTACGGATGGACTGAATCGAAGCCAAAATATTCGATCATTGCTGTCCAAAATATCCTAAAACTGCATAGTGAGTCTGCATAAAATAAAGCTTTTAAAGAAGTGAGGCCACTATAACAAACGAGTCCTCACAATCTTTCTATCTCAATACGTTCTAGACAAAGAAGGGAGATAGTATTGTTTTGTCTTGTCCATTTTCGAATTCTTTTTTACTTCATGTGACGGTAATAGTGGGCTCTCATTAAGTGGTATTGCATCTGACCATCCAGTCAAGCCGAAGGCGTTATTATGGGAGGTGAGCCGCCCGGAGGGAACAGTAATGNNTTGAATTTTGAGGGGAAATTCAGCTCAGTAATAGTCACAAAGGGTTGAGTTTAACTGTTGCTAATCTGCGCAACTAATTATATACTGAGTCAACATATACTGAGTCAACAAGTAAGTGAAGCAGCACGTGAGGTGTTGTTGAGGTAGCACAAAGAAGCAAGAAGGGGGTGAAATAACATGTACGGAAGAAAAATGATAAGAAGGGCTTTGGCAGTATTCGTAGCAGGGTTCTTTGTGGCAGTAGCGTTGCTCGTTCTGTCACA
>DMNE01000293.1 GCA_003453735.1 Nitrospiraceae bacterium
TGCGGGGTATCTTATGAATGAAAACTTTAAGGCATGTAATCGAGAATTAACAGAATTGTAACACAATTGTAACAATTGAGATGTATTCTACACCAGATATCACGAATAAGGAGGAGAAAGTATGAAGAATGTAGTGGCATTAACACTGGCATTAGCCATCGTCCTGTCTTTTAGCATTGTGAGAGCAGATGAGATGCTCAACGGAGCGGGAGCAACGTTCCCCTATCCAGTTTACTCTGCATGGGCTTTTGACTACAGCAAGATTTCGGGTACAAAGCTCAACTATCAGTCAATCGGCTCCGGCGGCGGTATAAGGCAGATTACAGAAAGGACAGTAGATTTTGGTGCGTCTGATGCGCCTCTTCCTCCAGAAGAGCTGAATAAAGACAAGCTGTTACAATTCCCGGCAGTCATCGGAGGGGTAGTCCCTGTGGTGAATATCCCAGCAGTCACAGCAGGCGAGTTGAGACTTGATTCTGAAGCACTTTGCAAAATATACCTTGGAGAAATAAAATACTGGGATGACAAGCAAATTAAGTCTTTAAATCCTAAAGTGAATCTCTCACACGACGAAATTACTGTGGTCCACCGGTCAGATGGCTCAGGAACGACCGCCATATTTACCACCTATCTCAGTGAAGTTTGCCCTGAATGGAAAGATAAGGTGGGTCACGGGACCTCGGTGAAATGGCCTCTCGGCATCGGCGGAAAAGGCAATGAGGGCGTAGCGAACTACACGCAGAGATCATCTCATTCTATCGGCTATGTCGAGTTTGCTTATGCAGAGCAGAACAAACTCTCTTATGTGCTTTTGAAAAACCACGCAGGCAATTTTATAGCACCGAGTTTTTCTGCTTTTGAGGACGCCGCAGCCTCCGCGGACTTTAACCCCAAAAAAGATTTTTATCTCTGGCTCGTCAATGCCCCGGGTAAAGACGCATGGCCGATAGCAGGGGCAACCTTCATACTCCTTGCCAAAGAGAAGAAAGATTCAGACATGAAGGTAGTAAAATTCTATGACTGGGCATTCAAGAATGGCGACAGCAAGGCTAAAGAGCTCGTCTACGTTCCCCTTCCGATCTCTTTGAAAGACAAGATCAGAGCATATTGGAAAGCGAACGGGATTTATTAATCGCTCCGAATCTGCCGATTAAAAATTGAAAAATAAGTGGGTCAGGTATATATAAATATCTGGCCCATTTGTTATGCATTCTTGAGGTCTCTTTTCCCTCGATTGATAAGTTATAATGTTTTCTCGTGAACTTTAGAAAGGAGAGAAGGCGTTGAGGAGAACCGCAAGAAGAAATCCCGCTGATTTTCTTTTTTCTTCTATAACTGCCGTCGCGTCCTTTTCCGTGATTCTCGTTCTTATCGGCGTTATTTATGTTCTTATCTCGGAGTCTTCCCTTGCGATCCATAAGTTCGGTGTTATAAATTTTCTCAGATCAACAGACTGGGATCCTGTCAAGGAGTCTTTTGGCGCGCTCACGAATATCTACGGGACATTCCTCACAACAGTCTTGTCCCTTTTATTTGCAATACCCGTCGCCTTGGGAATCGCCATCTTTGTCACCGAGATCGCCCCGAGTTTCTAGAAAGCTCCCATAGGAATTGCCATTGAACTCCTGGCGGCAATCCCGAGCATCATTTACGGCATGTGGNNGCAATACCTGTCGCCATTGGTATCGCTATTTTTGTTACCGAGATCGCTCCGAGTTACCTGAAAGGTCCCATCGGAATTGCCATAGAGCTCCTGGCGGCAATACCAAGCATCATTTATGGTATGTGGGGACTTTTTGCCCTTTCGCCAATTATGGCGGACTATATCGAACCCGTTTTAAAAAAAGCCACAGCTCATCTCCCCCTGGTAGAGATCCTCTTCCGGGGAACACCCATGGGGATTGATATTTTGACGGCAAGCACCATATTGAGCATCATGATAATACCGTTCACGGCGAGCATCTCAAGGGATGCTTTCAATCTCACTCCCTCTGTTGTCAAGGAATCGGCCTATGCAGTCGGTGCAACGAAATGGGAAGTTGTTAAGAACATCGTCATCCCTTATTCAAAACTCGGTGTTTTTGGCGGGGTCGTTCTTTCCCTAGGAAGGGCACTCGGGGAGACGATGGCAGTGGCCTTTGTGCTCGGCAATAACCACCGCTTAACTACCTCCCTTTTTGACGCAGCCGCAACGATAACCGTAACCCTTGCCAATGAGTTCACTGAAGCCGACACGGATATATACCTCTCTTCCCTCTTTTATCTGGCTCTCGTACTATTTGTCATGAGCTTTATCACCCTGGCTATAGCAAAGTTTTTCCTCTTGAGAGCAGAAAGGAGATTTTCGAGGTGACGTTTGAAAGAATAAGAAAAATCGAGGGGTTCGTTGCTCTTTTTCTGAGTACCCTTGCCGCGCTCCTCGGCCTCTTCTGGCTTGTATTTATTCTCGGAGACGTTCTCGTTAACGGCATAAAGGCACTGAGGCTTGATCTTTTTCTAAACGATCCGACGCCGCCCGGGGTCGTAGGCGGCGGGCTGAGAAGTGCCTTCGTTGGGCAATTGTTGATAACGATCACGGCCACACTGATCGGCGTCCCCATTGGTGTTCTCGGGGGGACATTCCTTGCAGAGTATGCCCGGGGCACAAAGATCGCGCAATTCATTAGCGTACTTTCCGATATCATGGTGAGCGTCCCTTCTATCGTCATAGGTACGTTTATCTATTCTGTCCTCGTAAAGCCAGTGGGTCATTTCAACGGGTGGGCCGGGGCGGTAGCCCTCTCCATTATCATGATACCTGTTGTCTTAAGAACTACGGAGGACATGCTCACACTTGTTCCATGGACATTGAGGGAAGCAGCCTTTGCCCTGGGGGCGCCCTACCATAAGGTTATTATCCAGGTCGTGTACCGCGGAGCTGCTACGGGAATACTGACTGGGATTCTGCTCTCTATAGCCCGTGTGGCAGGGGAGACTGCTCCACTACTTTTTACCTCCTTTAATAATGCCTTTTTTTCGACGAATATGAAAGAGCCTATGGCGTCTCTCACGGTGACTATTTTTCAGTATGCGATGGGCCCCTATCATGACTGGCACGTCCAGGCATGGGCTGCATCCTTTGTGATCACCATGGTAATACTCGTTATTACGATTTTGGGAAGACTCATAATTCGATGGAGGTACCGATAGTGCAACCGATAAAAATTGAAGTGAAAAACCTGAATTTCTATTATGCCGGGGACATCCACGCGTTGAAGAACATCAGTTTTCCGATCTATCAAAACAGTGTCACCGCCCTGATCGGGCCTTCCGGCTGCGGAAAATCCACGCTCCTCTCGATCCTCGGCTTGCTCGATTCACCCACGGAAGGGAGCTACTGGATCAACAAGCAGCCGGTGGCGAATCTTTCGCTTTCGGACCGCACGCGGATCCGCAACCGCGAAATCGGGTTC
>DMNE01000373.1:0-5141 GCA_003453735.1 Nitrospiraceae bacterium
TTGTTTCCTTAGGGTGAAGATACGATGTAATGGACTGCCCACTGCGTGGGGGTGAACCCGGGCATTAATGGTGTCGGTTCGCGGCCTTTTTGTCCGAGACTTCTCTTGAGATCAGACAGTTCGGGAATTATGGTATGTTTACTTTCGGAATAAGACAAACCTCATCGTGACGAAGGAATGGCACAGAAATATAATGCCAGCACATCTTATCAATCTATTCTTGTTAAAATAGGAGATGTCCGATTCGAAACGCAGAGAAATCCTCGACATCTTGGAGGGATATCCGCAGGGTCAGATTTATACAATCGCTCCGAAAGACTATGTCGTAAGAGGGTTCGATTATTATAGGCAAGGCAAGCTTCTTCAGTTTGCCTGGACTGATGACTTTGCATTCCTCACCGCAAGAGTTGGAGGTACAAAACTCTATTCGGTAGTTTTATCTGTGAGTGGCCGCGGGCTAACTTATACCTGTGACTGTCCTGCCTGGACCCCGTATTCAAACTGTAAGCATGTTATCTGCAGTCTCTTCACAATTAAGAACCTTCTGCACCCAAATACTTTCAGGATCAATAACGACAATGAAGAGCGCAGGGAGATCCTTCTGAAAGAACTGTATGGCGGACAGTACAGTGGCAGAACTGTCCCGGTGAAGAAAGACAAAACGCATGGGTATTCTCTTGTCATCGTGAAAGNNGGATATATCGGATATTTATGTGATGGATGAAGGGAAAAGGATAGAGCAACACCATTATGAATGTCCTTTCGAGCTGAGGGAGTTCATACAGTTTTCTTATTACGCTATCTATAGTAAAAAGCGGGCCTTGGCACGATTTCTTAAGCGCTATGGTAATAAATATCCCATAATCCTTAAAAGTGGCGAAGAGGAGCAGGTGGTAAGGTTTGACGATACCGACAAGTGTACGGTCAAGACGGAGATTGACGCGCACAAAGATTCTGTAATCGTCAGCAAGGTCTGCATACGCCAGGGGAAAGAGTTCAGGAGTCCAGACATTTGGGAAGATTATGTGTTTGACCCTGCCGCCGGGGAATTTGCCCCAATAGCAGAAAAAAGTGACTGGCAACTCTGGAAAGAGATCCGTTCTCGGTTCCTTGACTTCGATGAGGATTATGAAATATCGGACGATATCGATATGTATTTCTCGATGCCGATAGAAGCATTTCAGATGCTCCAGCTCATATTCCCCTCTTCTGAAGGAGACAGACCTCTAACCCTTATGTTGAAGTCGGAAGGTCGGGAAGCAGAGGTTTTAAACTCTGTTCCTTCGTATAGGTTGACGATAAGCCCTTCGTCCGAGATGGACCTCCTTACGTTACGGGCTCAGTGCATTGTTGACGGCATCCCTTCACCCCCTGCATTCGATCTTTTTCAATTCCTCAGCTGGACGGGAAGCGGCATGTCCTCTCCGTTGTATGCAAACAAGCGGAGGAAAATATTGTATCGCGTGTTCTTCGATATGTTCACGGCAAAGACAAAGACAGACGCAAAGAATATTATCAACAAGGCGCTGTCAAATGGGGACTTCAATCGATACAGGCTCAAGATGGAAGCCCGAAACGTCCTGAAAAAACACCTCGCCATCTTTCAGAAGGACGAGCGGCAGCTGATTCTTCATGATCGACAGTGGATATTCTTAAAGATTGATAAGGCGAGAGAACTTTTCCTTTATAAAATCCCGTATGAGATATTCGGGTGGGAGATATTCAAAGAGATGCAGTCCCATGACGCAATGACTGTCCCAGCTGAAGCGCTTTACAGGAGCCTTCCTCTTCTTTATGAAAGGCTGAAGGAGGAAAAGATAGAACTGTTCTTTGAGCAGAAACCCGTGAAGACGTCCACCTGGGACTTTGCCTTTGATGCAACGAGGCATATGGCCATCGACTGGTTTGAGATCAGGCCTGAGATACGATGTAACGGAGAGCTCATCGACGAGATGGCATGGAAAAAGATAATCGAGGGAAAAGGTGCAATCGAAAGAGACGATTGCATCCAGATACTGGACTCCAACTGTCAAAAGATCTTCTCCGCGATCTCGGATATCTATAAAACCAATAACGAGGCAAAGGACCGGCAGAGGGAGATCGTGGGAGTGCCAAGGCTCCAGATCCTCGACTGGATAACGCTCAGGAATAATGGGGTAAGGGTCAAACTGTCTTCGGAAGACGAGGATATCATTAGCCGCCTTGCCAGGTTCGAAAAGATAGAGATTAAAGCCCTGCCTTCAAAGCTCAAGGGCAGACTGAGACAATACCAGAAGGATGGCTATGCCTGGCTTTCGTTTCTCTATGAGAACCGGTTTGGAGCCTGCCTTGCAGACGATATGGGACTCGGCAAGACGATACAGGCGATAAGCCTCCTTGGGGCCATCAAAGAAGGGAAGGTCAGGTACCCTGGCGGGAAGGACAAACTCCCTCACCTCATCGTTTTGCCTCCAAGCCTCCTATTTAACTGGGAGAACGAGATCAAGAAGTTCTACCCCGGCTTAAAGATCATTTTCTATAGCGGAAAGGAACGTAACACTACTTTCGATGGCTATGATGCTGTGCTCACGACATATGGGCTGGTGCGCAGAGACGTAGAGAAGCTCAGGGATATACCCTTCGATGTGATCGTCTTTGACGAAGCGCAGGCGATTAAGAATATTTATGCAGATACCACCGGGGCTGTAAGGCAGCTTTCGGGGCAGTTCAAGCTTGCGATGACGGGGACTCCGCTTGAGAACCATATCGGAGAATACTATTCGATCATTGACCTTGCCGTGCCGGGGCTGCTCGGCGAGTTTCAGGAGTTCAAGCCCCTCATAAAACAGGAAGCTTCTGCAGCCCTGGACAGAATAATCAGACGGACGAGGCCCTTCGTTCTCAGAAGGACAAAGGAAAAGATCTTGAAGGAACTTCCTCCCAAGACGGAGACGGATGTCTATCTCGACCTCACAGATAGACAAAAGGCGCTCTACAAAAGGACCGTCGAACAAATTAAATCGACAATAGATAACGCATTCAGCACAAAGACGTCGGCACAGGCTCAGATCATTGCGCTCACAGCAATCTTGAAGTTGAGGCAGTTATGCGTTTCACCGCAGCTGCTTTCACCCGAGATTAAAGAGCCTTCTCCGAAGATAGATTTCTTGATCGAGGACCTGAAGGAGCTTCTTGAGGAAAACCATAGCGCTCTCGTATTTTCCCAGTTCACGTCATTCCTAGACGTGCTCGAACATGACTTGAAAAAGCACGGGATTGGTTTCCTGAGGCTTGACGGATCAACTCAGGTGAAGAAGAGGAAAAACCTCATCGAAGAATTTCAANNCTCAATCTCACAAAGGCTTCATATGTCTTCCACCTTGACCCGTGGTGGAACCCTGCAGTCGAAAACCAGGCATCCGACAGGGTCCACCGGATAGGCCAGAAGAGCAAGGTGACGATCAAAAGAATCCTTATGCGGCACACGATCGAGGAGAAGATGATGGTTCTCAAGAAAAAGAAGCTTGACCTCTATAAAGCAGTTATGGAGGATTCATCGGCTGGGAGGAAAGGTCTTTCAATAACAAGAGCCGACTTCAAATTCCTCCTTAGTTAAACCTCCGAGACCATTTCAAAAGGGGCACCCATTTGAAATGGTCTCATACTCAAGTGCTTCCTAGGGGTTAATTTTGAATAAAGCACCCTGATTAATTTGGCAACTGTGTTACATTCCAGCCTCCGCCGAGTGCTTCTAGAAGGAGCACGCTGTCTATCATTCTGTTGCCAAGGATGGTGATAGCAGTTCTTCTATCCGCCAGCTCTATGGCCTGAATTGTTATCACATCCAGGGCGCTTGCCGTTCCTGCCTTGTACTGGTTGGTATAAATAAGCACTGACTGCTGCGCAGCCTTTACTGCTTCGTCCTGTGCCAGAGCTTCCTGTTCCAGGATGCGGAGCCCGGCCAGATTATCTTCCACATTCTGAAATGCTGCGAGTACTGTTTGCCGGTACGTTGCTATATTCGCATCATAAGCCGCACGGGCCTGGTCAGTTTGCGCACTCCTCAGCCCGGCATCGAACACAGTCTCGGAAAGCGCTGCCCCGATCGCCCAGATGTGGCTAGGCCAGTTCAACAAGTTAGAGAGGCTGGAAGACTCAAATCCGCCAGATGTGCTGAGATTGATAGTGGGATAAAACGCCGCTTCAGCCACTCCAATTTGTGCATTTGCAGCAGCAACAAGACGCTCGGCAGCAGCGATGTCCGGCCTGCGTTCGAGAAGGTCCGAAGGCACGCCTGCCGGTATGGCCGGAGGGACAGAGTCAAGCATAAGGGGCGATGCCGGAATACTGAAGTCGGCTGCGGGTTTTCCAATAAGTGCGGCGATCGCATGTTCGAGTTGTGCGCGCTGCACGCCGACATCTATTGCCTGGGCCTGAGTAGTTTTAAGCTGCGTCTCCGCCACAAGCACATCCGACCTCGCTGCGACGCCGCTTGCATACCTGTTCTTTGTCAATTCCAGGAATTTTTGATAAATAGTAACCGTCGCGTCCAAAAGCTGTTTCTGTGAATCAAGCTCCCGCAACTGAAAATAATCCTGCGCCACTTCGGCGTGGGCGAGCAAACGGGCAGCCTCGACATCCGCGGCACTCGCCTGGGCATTGGCCCTACTCGCCTCGACTGTGCGGCGAATGCGGCCCCAGACATCCGGCGCCCACGTCGCGTCGACAGGTAAAGTGAAATCATTCACAGTAAAGGCGCCGACCGATTTGCTCATGGCAACGCTCGATGTGCCGGATGAGCTGCGCGAACGGGTAGCAGAGGGAGAGGTCGAAACAGTCGGGAAATAGCCTGCCCGTGCCTGCTGGACCTGCGCACGGGCCTCCCGGAACTGGGCTTCCGCTACCGCAATGTTCTGGTTGGAAATATTTACCTGCTCTTCAAGTGTATTTAATTGTGGATCATTGTACATGTTCCACCAGGCGCCCCTGATAATAGTATCCTTCGGCTGGGCGACTTTCCAACCCTTCAGCTCTTTGAACGAGGGTGGCGTTTCAGTTGTCGGTCTCACGTAATCAGGTCCGACTGTGCACGCGGCCAGGAGAGCCAACGGCAGTAAGCAGGCAGGAAAAAAGTTGTTAGTTATTTTCATTTGGTATCCCTT
>DMNE01000373.1:5188-5754 GCA_003453735.1 Nitrospiraceae bacterium
AGTTCGGACCCTGATCCCCCGCCCACAGCCAACGGCAGTGCCCCTAAAAGTGCAGCCATGGTTGTCATCATAATAGGGCGGAACCTGAGCAAACAGGCTTGGTATATCGCCTCCTCTGAACTCTTGCCTTCCTTACGTTCTACCTCAAGTGCGAAATCGATCATCATGATACCGTTCTTCTTGACTATGCCGATCAGCAGTACCATGCCGATCAGCGCTATGATGTTTAGATCCGAGCGGGAGATCAGAATTGCGAGCACCGCTCCCACCCCGGCGGAAGGCAGGGTGGAAAGGATAGTAATCGGATGGATATAGCTTTCATATAAAATTCCCAAAACAATATAAACTGTAACGAGTGCTGCCAGAATAAGGAACGGTTCATTTGCAAGAGATGCTTGGAAGGCTTGGGCTGTCCCGGCGAAATTGCCGCGGATGTTCTCCGGCAACCTCATCTGGCGTATATTGTTTTCGATTAGTTTAACTGCATCGCCGAGCGCCACGCCGGAGGCAAGATTAAAAGATATTGTCACAGCGGGGAATTGGCCCTGATGGTTCACTGCGAGTGA
>DMNE01000373.1:5775-9680 GCA_003453735.1 Nitrospiraceae bacterium
TCCACCTCCATGACAACATGATATTGGTTCAGGAGGGTGTACATAACAGACACCTGCTCCTGGCCAAAGGCGTCGTACAGGGTGCTATCAAGCACCTGCGGAGTAACCCCCAGGCGGGAGGCGGTATCGCGGTCTATAACAAGCGTAGCCTGCAATCCTTTATCCTGCTGATCGCTGCTCACATCGGCAAGTTGCGGCAGGCTGCGCATCTTCTGGAGCACGCGCTGACCCCATTTGTTCAGCTCCGTTACGTTATCTCCCATAAGGGAGTATTGATATAAAGCATTGCCTATCCTGCCCCCGATACGCAGGTCCTGCACAGGGGCAAGGAACGTGGGTGCGCCGGCCACCAGTGAAAGCTTCTTACGCAACCTGGCAATGACCTGCATCGCCGTCGCCTTCCTCTTTCCGAACTGCTGCAATGTTATGAACATGCGCGCGGTATTTGTCGTAGAGCCGCCGCCGCCGGTGAACCCAGTCACATACACCACGTCCGGATCTCCCTTAATTATATTAACTATCTGGAGCAGCTTCTGCTCCATCGCCTGAAACGATATATGCTGATCAGCCTGGACGCCTCCTGAAAGACGCCCGCTGTCTTGCTCGGGGAAGAAACCTTTTGGAACAGTGACAAGCAAAGCAATACTTGTTAAAATCGTCAATAACATTAATATAATCATGAACCGCGAATGCCGCAGGGCCCAGGCAAGGCTCAGCTCATAACTTGAATGCATCCAATTGAAAATTCGTTCGCTCGTATGATAAAAAACCCCGCGTTTATGCGGCTCTTCAGGCTTAAGCAGTGTAGCGCACATCATCGGAGTAACTGATAATGATACGACAAGCGAGACCATGACTGCCGCAGAGAGAGTCACCGCAAACTCACGGAACAGGCGTCCGACCATCCCGCCCATAAGAAGGATGGGAATAAACACAGCTATCAGCGAAAGGCTCATGGACAGAACTGTAAAAGAGATCTCTTTAGTGCCGGAAAAAGCAGCCTGTAGCGGTGAGTCCCCTTTTTCCCTGTATCGTGTAACGTTTTCGAGAACGACTATGGCATCATCAACAACAAAGCCGGTTGCGATTGTAAGGGCCATCAAAGAGAGATTATCCAGGGAGTAGCCGAACAGATACATCACGGCAAACGTCCCCACAATCGACACCAATATAGCTAGAGCGGGAATCAATGTTGCCCTGGCATTCCGGAGAAACCAGAATACAACCAGTATGACGAGAATGCCCGAGGCGACGAGCGACTCCTCGACATTTCTTAATGAGCTTCGGATGGGCGGGGTGCGATCAACGACAGTCGACAGGTCGATGGCTTCGGGGATGGCAGCCTTTAACTGGGGGAGGAGATTTTGAATGTTGTCTACAGTTTCAATTATATTCGCCCCAGGCTGACGGAAAATGACAAGAAAGACAGACGGTTTGCCATTGACATAGCCTGCCTGCCGAATATCCTCAACAGAATCTACCACCTGCGCGATATCAGGCAGCCTCACCGCGGCCCCGGCCTTGTAGGTTATAATTGTGGGCTCGTATTCTTTGGCGGTAAAAAGCTGGTCATTAGTTTGGATCTCCCACATTTTGTCATTTTTTGCCAGCTCTCCTTTCGGCCTGTTTGCATTAGTGCTGGACAGAACACCGCGTACCGTTTCGAGGCTAATCCCGTATTGGCTAAGGGCCAAAGGATTCAATTCGACACGGACAGCCGGGAGTGCGCTCCCACCCACAAACACCTGTCCCACACCTTTTACCTGCGAGAGTTTTTGCGCCATAATGGTAGAGGCCGCATCATACATCTGCGGTTTTGTCAATGTATCGGAGGTAAGGGCAATGATGAGAATAGGCGCGTCGGACGGATTCACTTTCCTGTATGTCGGATTGCTCGGAAGATTCGGCGGCAGGTACCCCCTCGCTGCATTTATCGCTGCCTGAACATCGCGCGCTGCGCCATCGATGTTACGGTCCAGATCAAATTGCAGAATTATGCCCGTTGCTCCCCTGTTATTGACAGAGGTCATCTCTGTCACGCCGGCAATATGGCCCAACTGGCGCTCCAGCGGTGCTGCTACCGATGTCGCCATAGTCTCAGGATCAGCCCCCGGGAGGCTCGCCGATACCGATATTGTCGGAAAATCCACTTGCGGCAAAGGAGATACGGGAAGGTGGCGGACAGCGATCACCCCGGCCAGGACAATGCCGAGCGTCAGAAGAGAGGTCGCTACCGGCCTCTTGATGAAAACTTCTGAGATATTCACGCCTGATGCGGGCGTTCACCGCCGCGCTTGCGAGTGCGTTTCGCCAGTCTGTCGAATGCAAGATAGATTACCGGCGTTGTATAGAGAGTAAGCACCTGGCTGAAGATGAGTCCGCCGATGATGGATAAGCCGAGAGGACGACGGAGCTCCGACCCCATCCCGTGGCCCAGCGCCAGTGGCAGTGCGCCCAAAAGCGCAGCCATGGTCGTCATCATAATCGGCCTGAACCTCAAGAGACAAGCCTGGTAAATGGCATCAACCGGATCCTTGCCCTCTTTGCGCTCGGCGTCCAGAGCGAAGTCTACCATCATAATGCCGTTCTTCTTAACGATACCGATCAGAAGTATGATGCCGATGATCGCAATAACATCCAACTCGGCTCCGAAGATCATCAGTGATAGTACAGCTCCTACGCCGGCAGAGGGAAGGGTGGAAAGTATCGTGACAGGGTGAATGAAACTTTCGTACAACACCCCTAATACGATGTAGACGGTAATAAGGGCTGCCAGTATAAGAAGCGGTTCATTGGACAGAGACGCCTTGAAAGACTGCGCTGTCCCCTGGAAACTGCCCACGATGCTTGCGGGAAGCCCTAATTTCCCGGTTGCTTCCTCGACAACATCCACAGCCTTGCTGAGCGCCACTCCGGGCGACAGGTTGAAGGAAGTAGTTACAACAGGGAACTGCCCCTGCCTGTTGATCACGAGTGGTCCGGTTGTTTCCGATACCTGAGTGACTGCTCCGAGCGGCACTTGGCCTCCGGTGGTGCTGGCAGTGCTGGGCAGGTAAATAGATTTCAGGCCGTCAGGACCCCGCAGGAAATCCTGCTTGACACCCAAAACAACACGATACTGGTTCAATTCCGTGAAAATCGTAGAGACTTGGCGCTGCCCAAAGGCATCATACAGGGTGTTATCTATGATCTGAGGGGTAATGCCAAAACGTGAAGCAGTGCTGCGGTCCATTGAGAGCGCAACCCTGAGCCCTTTGTCCTGCTGGTCGGTACTGACGTCGCGCAGCTCTGGACTTGTGCGGAGCATATTCGCCAGTCTGGGCGCCCAAAGGTTCAGTTCATCAGCATTGGGATCATCCAGGGTATACTGAAACTGCGTACGGCTCACCCTCGCATCGACTGTGAGATCCTGCACCGGCTGCATGTATAGCGTGATCCCGTTGACCTTTGATAATTCAGGCTGGAGCCGCCGGATAATTTCACTCGCCGTTGCGGTTCGCTTATCGAGAGGTTTCAGGTTAATAAGAATTCGCCCGGTATTAAGCGTTGTATTGGTCCCGTCCACCCCTATAAATGTCGAGAGGCTTTCGACTGCCGGGTCTTTAAGAATCACCTTTGCAAGCTCCTGCTGCCGTTCTGTCATGGCCGGGAACGACACGGATTGCGGTGCTTCGGAAATCCCCTGGATGGCCCCTGTATCCTGAATAGGGAAAAAGCCCTTGGGTGCTATATTATATAGCACCACCGTCAGAACGAGGGTTGCCACCGCTACAACAAGTGTAGCGGTCTGGTGCTTCAGCACCCATTTCAGCGTCCGGCCGTACGCCGCTATGATCTTATCGAACAATTGTTGCGATGTGTGATAGAACTTTCCTTGACGTTCCTCCGGGACATGCCTGAGTATG
>DMNE01000215.1 GCA_003453735.1 Nitrospiraceae bacterium
GGGCGCTTTGGGAAGAACCTGGACGTTAAGCACATAGACTCTGCCCTTTGAAATCAAGCTATATAATGCCGATTATTACCATAGCCGCGGATATCCCAGAAACAAAGAAAGAGAGGACGGGACAGCGGTACGCGATTATCGCGGGCAATCGACCTTGACCCAAGACATGACAAGGCTTATGTGCAGCGGGGATTCGCTTTATATGTGCTGTTGAAGAATGCCTCTCTTGCGTTATCGGATTTCCAGAAGGCCTATCGCCTCGGTAACTGGATCGGGTGTGATGTTTTCAGGAGGTGTCACCAGGGGAGATGAACGATGAAAATTCGCAGTTTGTTACCGATTCTCATCATTTGCCTCTGCGGGGCGATAGCATATTGCAACAGTTTCGAAGTTCCTTTTCATTTCGATGACTTCTCGAACATTCAGGAAAACCCTCTCATCAAGCATACGGAATATCTTCTCGACCCTTCCGCGTTCTGTTCGCACGTAGACTCGCAGAGCATTGACGCCGTCACGTGCGATTTTTTCACCAGAAGATACATTGGCTATCTTTCTTTTGCCGCCGATTATGCCGTTCATGACCTGGACGTCCGAGGATACCACATTGTAAACCTCGGAATTCACCTTGTAAATGGGATACTGCTCTATTTCCTGGTTATATTCGCCACTAAAACACCGGTGTTGAAAGACTCCCTGCTTAAGGATTGCGGCGGGACATTGGCGCTCCTCGTGTCGCTCCTTTTTGTCTCGCATCCGGTCCAGACGCAGGCGATCACCTACATAGTGCAAAGGTTCGCATCGCTTGCAACTCTCTTTTACCTGCTTTCCCTCGTGTTGTATGTCAAGGCGAGACTTTCGAAATCACTTAGGATGCATCGTTCCCTTTACGTGCTCTCATTCGCCTCTGCACTGCTTGCGATGAAGACAAAGGAGACCGCTTTTACCCTCCCGATTATGGTAGCCATCTGGGAGTTCGCATTTTTTGAAGGGACTGTGAGGACAAGGCTTTACCACCTTGTCCCCCTGTTGTTGACCATGCTTATCATACCTCTGGAAATGATCGGCATCCATAAGCCTCTCCATGAGATCATGGATGAAATCGGCTCTGCATCGCGGGTCAAAACCGCTATGCCGCGGCTGGATTACCTGCTGACTCAGTTTCCAGTGATCCTAACTTATATCAGGCTGATATTCTTTCCTGTAAACCAGAACCTCGACTACGACTTCCCCGTGTATCATTCCTTTTTTATCCCCCGGGTCTACGGATCTTTTGCTGTTCTGGGCGTTATCTTCGGGCTCGGTATCTATTTTTGGCGTCGCGGCAGAAAAGGTGAGCCCTCCCTCAAACTGATCTCCATCGGCATAACCTGGTTTTTCGTAACTCTTTCTGTCGAATCCGGCGTCATTCCGATCGTGGACGTCATCTTCGAGCACAGGGTGTATCTCCCCTCTGCCGGGGCCTTTCTCTCTATCGCCACAGGTGCTGTCCTTTTGAAGCGGAAACTTGCTTTCAGATGGAAAGCGGCGGACAAAACGCTTTCCGTAATTAGTGTAGTTATTATCATATCATTGACTGCTGCCACACTGAATCGAAACACCGTCTGGCAAGATGATTTCACCCTCTGGGGCGATGTTATCAAAAAGAGCCCGGATAAGGCCAGGGGGTATAATAATTTAGGAAACGATTTTAGAGTAAGCGGCCGGTATGAACAGGCAGTTGATCTGCTGAAGAAGGCGCTGGAAAGAGATCCGAAGGATCTCAAAGCATATTTTGATCTGGGGCTCATCTACGTGGACCTCAGGCAATTTGACAAGGCAAAAGAGAATTTCAGCAGGGCGCTGGCGATCAACCCGAAGGCAGCTTACCTTTATAATAATCGCGGTAATGTCTACGGTGAATTGAGGCAATACGGAAAGGCTATCGAGGATTATTCCCGGGCGATAGCGCTGTATCCTTATGACGCAGACTATTATTTCAACCGCGGTGTCGAGAGGGTGAGAACCAAAGAGTACGAGAAGGCCATCGCTGATTTTTCGGAGGCCATCGAACTCAATCCGGAACACTCAAGTGCGCTGCTGCAGCGGGGAATGACAGTCTACTTGGTTTCCGGGGATATGTCGCATGCGCTGCAGGACTTCCGGAAAGCATGCCAGTTTGGCAGCAGGATGGCGTGTGATGTTCTTCGATCCGGACTGCAAGAAGGGGGAAAACGATGAAGCCCTCAGGGAAGAGAGTGAGAAAGATCCGGCGAGGTTGCAACTATGGTACAGTATCTATTTGCCATTGAAAGGCGGAGATTGGGAAAACTTACGCAACGCTGCGAATGATAACAAGGCAGTATCAAAAAAGGTACAAGGAAATTTTTGAAGAGGTCCTCCTTGCAGCACCGAAAGGATATTTCGATGAAAGCGCGCTGCCCTCATATACCCATAACAACCGGTTAATGTCGTGGCTTTTTTGGAAGCGAATCGAGGCGGCTTTATCTCTTGCCGGAGACCTTCGTAACAAGTCCGTCCTGGATTTTGGCTGTGGCGGTGGAGTGACTTTTCGATATCTTGCAGAGCGGCAGTGCGAAATTGTCGGATGTGATAACCAGTTTCATCAACTGGCAAAAGATGTTTGCGCCAAGCTTGGCATCGTGGCACACATCCATCAGGACATCTCGGAGATCAGAGGTCGAAAATTCGATGTTATTTTTGCCCTCGATGTCCTCGAACACATTGAAGCGCCCGATCACATTATTGACAAATTTCTTACGCTGTCTCATGATAAAACTGCTGTGGTGCTCTCCGGTCCAACGGAGAATATGTTCTATAGAATCGGCAGGAGGCTTGCTGGTTTTTCGGGACATTACCACCTGCGGAATATCTACGAGATAGAAAAGATGCTGAGTGCAAAAAAGCTCAAGAAGAAAGTGATGAGAAACTTCTACGGCCCTTTCCCCCTATTCAGAATCAGTTCCTGGACCGCATGAGCAAGGAAAAAGCAGAGGGCGGGGTAAACAGCGCACAGGGCAGCGGAGGGCGGATTCTCATAATCCTCTTTTTCCTATCAGTGCTGCTGCTCTCTATCACCAAGATTGAGGATACGGACACCTGGACCCACCTGAGTTTCGGCCGGTGGATCTGGGAACATAAAGCTATCCCCCTGGTAGAGCCATTTATCGAAACAGGTAAGCCCTTCTCATACAACAACTGGCTCTTCGGATTTATGTTCTATGCGGCGTATCACTTTTTCGGTGTCTATGGGGTCATTCTCCTTAAGGCGATAACCATCTCTCTGGCCTTTTTCTTTCTTCTCGGCGATGCCCTGAGACCTTACAGGAGCACCATTGTCGCAACTCTCACAATGACGGGAGCCGTCTACCTCGCACGGTATCGCTTTATCGAGAGACCCGATATTTTTCTCATGCTGTTTCTGGCGTACAGTGTCTTCAGTCTCAATGCGTTCCTCTATGATGGGAAAAGCTACCTCTATGCCCTCCCCTTTGTTCATATGCTTTGGGCAAACAGCCACACGAGCCTGCCACTTATGGTGATCCCTTTCCTTGCGTTTCTTCTGGGGGGACTCCTGCAGATATACCTCAATAAGAAAGGGGTACCCCTGCAAAGGCCACCCACGACGAGTCAGCTCAAGATCATCTTCTTCATCTTCATTGCCTCACTTGCCGCCTCACTCGTGAGCCCTTATTTTGTCGGCCAGTACACCCAGGGTGCGCAGGTGCTCTCTCAGAGCTGGTGGACGACCCGGATTGGCGAGCTCGTCAGGCCGGAAGAATGGCAAGTGAAAAGGGGAATCTACCTCATGACTGTTGCGGTCCTCATGGGCTTTTTGCTCAACTACAGGCGCTTGTCTCTCATCGAATTCTTCCTCGTCATCCCCTTTCTGGCCCTCTCCTATTCGGCTATCCGGTTCATTTTCCTTGGCGGGATCATAAGCGGACCGATCATCGCCCGAAATATGTCGGCATTCATCGAATCAAAGGCCTGGAAAGGGTTTTTCTCCAGGAAGCTGGCCCTGACAGGTGTGGGATTCTTCATTGTCCTGTTCATCGTGCTTTCGATGACAAAAACGATCTACTATTTTCACGTGGAGGAGATCAAAGCCTTCGGCTTCGGAGTCAACTATTATTCGATCCCCGAGGATGCGTTGCGGTTTATGGACAAGTATGGGATATCGGGCAAGATTTTCAATGCTTTTGCCTGGGGTGGCTATATAACGTGGCGTGATTTTCCAAGGAGAAAGGCCTTTGTAGACGGCAGAGGGTTCCAGGACAGCTCGCTTCTCAACGCCCTTGACATGGCACCGGCGAGCAGTGTAGTCATGGACGAGTTACAGAAGCAGCATGGATTTGAAGCGGTTCTCATAGCCTATCCCCGAAAGTGGTCGGGGGTGGAGGGGATGCTGCCCGATATCGATGTTGCGTTTCCCCACCCTGGCTGGGCCCTCGTGTATTGGGACGACCTGTCACTGCTTTACCTCAGACGGGGCGGTCCCTATGACAGCGTCATTGAGAAGAAACAATATAAGGTCATCAAACCTGCAAACGATATCACGGCTGGCAGACTGATTAACCAAGCTTACCGGGAGAAGCTTGTTCAGGAGCTGCTAAGGAATATCGAGGAAACGCAATCTTCCCGAGCATATATTGATCTGGGTTATGTCTACAATGAGAGCGGACGCTATAGTGAGGCAATTGCTGCCGGTAAAAAGGCGCTCCAACAGCAGAGAGTGAACGAGGCGGAGGCCCGCAAGGCCATTGCGTATGCTCAGCTTAGGCTGGGCAATACCGCTGAAGCTATAAAGGATTATAAGCGGGTAGTGTCGATCAACGATGATCCAACAAGCCTTTACAACCTTGGACTGGCTTACATGGAGAAAAATGACAAAAAGAAGGCGGTGGACTACCTCGAAAAGGCTTTGACCCTCGACAACAACCTCATTTCTGCATATCCCTACCTGATGCGGCTTTATGGCGAGTTGGGCATGAGCGATAAACTAAAAGCGGCGAGCCAGGCGTACAGGTCAAATATGGATCTGCTGCAGGGCGAGCAGCATTTCCAGAAAGGTCTCAAGGCGTATCTCGAAAAAGACTATCGTACGGCTCTTGAAGAATTTCAGAAATCGCTCTCGGTCTATCCTGGCAATCCGGTGGTTTACAGCGATATCGCCTATGTATACTACGACCTGGACGAGCTTGATAATTCCTATGACTACCAGGCGAAGGCGATCGAGATCGATCCAAATTATGCGAACGCCCATTACGGGTTGGCGCTGGTGTATAAGAAAAGGGGTGACCGGAGATCAGCGAGGCAACACTGGGAAGAATATCTCAGAATCGCGCCAACAGGATATTATGCGAGAAAGGCGAATGAGGAGATTCAATCGCTCGGAAATCCTTGATTTATCCGGTGGCTCACGCAGAAATCGATACGAAATGGGAATAGTATGCCGTTGATATTGATTTTTTTGGGAATCTAAACTATAGTAGGGTACTGTGAAAATAAGAATGAGGATACGGCGCTTGTCATACCATGAGAGAATGAGAAACAGACAGACTATACTGGCCTTGGCGTTGCTGCTTATCGGCATCAACGCGTGCGCTCCCGGTCCAAGTAAAAGGCAGCTTGAACTTGTGTGGCCCCTGCCACCTGATCAACCGAAGATCAAATTTGTGGACATCATCAGGACGAACCTTGATCTGGAAAAAAAGGGTGGACTTGCTGAAGCGATCTTCGGAGAAGAAAGGGCAGAGGGATTCCAGAAACCCTATGGGGTCGCTGTTGATAAGGACGGTAAAATATACGTTACAGACATCAACAGGGTTTTCGTCTTGGATCTGAAAAAAAAGGACTACGATTTTATCGGCAATGAGCCGGGCGTCGGTCAGTTGAGAAATGCCATCGGCATTGCAATCGCATCAGATGGCAGGGTCTTTGTAACGGACGTGTCCGCTGCCCGACTTTATGTATACCGAAACGGAAAGTATGCAGAGGCTATTGGAGAAAAAGGTGAATTTGCAAGCCCCAGTGGAGTTGCCCTCGATGAAAAGAACGGGCTTATCTACGTAACAGACACAAGATACCACACGGTCAAGATCTTCTCGCTGCTCGACTACAAGCACATCCGGGATATCGGGAAAAATGGATCAGGGATAGGCGAGTTTAATTTTCCGACCAACATCGCGGTCGATGCAGAGGGTAAGTTTTATGTGGTCGACACAGGCAATTTCCGGGTTCAGATTTTTGGGAAAGACGGCCAATTTATCAGAGCTATTGGAGTACCAGGCGATATGCCCGGCTCCTTTGCCCGGCCAAAGGGCATAGCGATTGATTCGGAAGAGCATATTTATGTAGTGGATACGGCATTTCAGAACTTTCAGATCTTCGATCAGACCGGAAAGATTCTGCTTGCTGTCGGTAGCGGCGGAACCGATCCCGGCCAATTCCTGCTTCCTGCCGGGATGACCATTGACGATCAGGACAAGATCTATGTTGTTAACCAGATACCCGGTACTGTGCAGATTTTTCAGTATCTGGGGGAGAAGTGGAAAGAAAAGATGGAGCAGACAGGTGAGGCGGCTGACAAGAAATAACCATGACGAAATCAGAGTCCTAACTGCTCTTGAGGTCGGTGGCTTACCGGGCAACCGTATAAACAGCCCAAAGCTAAGAAGCGAACTGTTCTTTGTTCTTAGGATGTGTGAAAAGGCACTGGTAGAGCGTGCAATATGACACAATTTGCCAATAGGGGCAAGCAACAGGAAATGTAACTAGTTATTTTTTAGGTACTTACGAACTTTGACTCGTTGGCATGTAATTTGTATGACTAAATAGGAAAACGTAAGGTTTTACAGGGAAGAAGCTTCCCAAAAAAACCAAGAAGGAAGGAGGTGAAATTAGAGATGAAGAAACTTATCGTACTTCTCCTGGGAGTTGCTATCTTGGCAATTGGAATATCAGCATTTGCGGGTATCTCGAGTACGAAGCACAACCTGACTACCGCGGGCTTTTTCACGACCAAAACGACGGCCGCTATTTTCTCGAATCCCACAAATGCTAGTGACACGACGGTCATAACCGTTTGCAGCTTCTGCCACATACCTCACGGAGCCAATATAACAATCGCGGGAGCTCCTCTGTGGTCAAGAGGTACCCCCAATACAGCAGGCTATAGCGTTTATGGTTCCGGTTCAGCAGGCGGCACTTCAGGTCTGACCCTTGGTGGCACCCCTGTTGGTATCCCCGGGGCTCAATCGCTTACTTGTCTGAGCTGTCATGACGGGACGATATCGGTTGGTGCCATTTACAAGAATACTGTCCTGCTAACTGCTCCCATGACCGGTGATGTCAATGCAAATGGCATGCTCGTGAAACCTTCGGGGAATACCTCCTACAACGCTGACTTCACTCAGGACCTTAGGAACGATCATCCGATCGGTCTTGTCTATGACTTTGGGTATCCGACCCCGCAAAATACGGCCGGTTTGTCTACCACTATAAGTGTTTCAGGACCCCCCTTCTATGTCACGGTAGGCGGGAATAATGTGTTCCCGATCTATGGTGGTACTATAGGAGTGGGCACGCTGGAGTGTGCTTCATGCCATGATCCGCACACAACGGCTCAACCGGATTTCCTTAGGGATGCCCCTACTACTATCTGTCAAGATTGTCACGTTAACAAGTAGAATGACAGATTTCAAAATCGACTCTCAAGACCCAAGGGGTGGGCGATTCCCACCCCTTTCTATTTGCTGTGTTTGTCTTTCCCCGGCATCACTGCTTTCCACCACTCCACCAACAATACTGTTAAATGTCAAATTGTTTTACCGACAGTGTTGCGATAATATGAGAAATGAGCCGTAGTCTGGCATAAAACGTCAAAAAATTGTCAGCGATAGGAGTCACTTCCCGGCTATGAGCTAATCTCTTACTGTCTTTTGAGAAACCTCCCCTTGTTTTAAGCCATAAGGCTGTCTTAGTTGATAAGGGCACAGTATTTGCTTGTGGTTATAGGATGACGAGACTAGCCCAAAGGAAGATCTTTGCGAAACGGATAACGGATATTTCAACCGAGACGCAAAAAGGGAGAAAAATTTCTTATAGTTCGTGTATAATTCCTTTTGTTTTACCCAATGGACGGACCACTGAGGAACAGAGGAGTCGTAGAAGGGCTAAAAATATTGGGATGAGTGCAACGCGCGGTGGTCGGCTTTTGATGGAAGTGCAACTGACCCTCATTGGTCTGTGCGGCTCTGCTGTCTCTAACGTCTCTGCGAAGGTCGTCGCGGACATCGGCATGGAATCACATGGAGCGGTTGCCTATCAGTATTCTGAATATCCGCACCAATTCAAATGCGGCGATGTCGGCCTGATCAACCGCAAGCGGCTTGTCTTCAAGAACGTCAAAGAAAAGAGCGGAACTGATCTCGAAGATAAGCAGCTTGAAGAGAGAAAACATGCTATGCTCGAAAGACTCAGAAAAGAAATTCCTCTTGAGACATACTTGGAAGTTAACTGTCCGCCCATGGCCCTCTGAAACACTATGCCTGAGATGCATGATGATCATGGAAGGGGAGAGAAAAGACGAAGAGCAAAGTTGCGTTTCTGTTTATTGAAGCGATATGTGCTTTTCTTTGGAATTATTGTTGTCGTGGTGTTTATGCTGCAGATACCTCAAGCACAGGCCGTGTATTGGTTCTACGATTACGACCCCACAACTGTTTACAATCTTCACGGGCAGGTGGATCTCGACTATGAGAGGGTTTGGTACAAGAACTCTAACGCTGTAAGCATCTTCAGAAGCGGCATCACGCTTGGGCTCAGCGGTTTTATCGTTGACCGGAGGCTTGCACTCTTTGACATAGGCGGTTCCTTCAGTAACGGGATTGCAACAGGCAGCGACACGGTGAATGCTTATAGCATTAGTACACACGTGAGCCTCCTAAACGAGGCAGTACGGCGCGGTCTCCTGCAGTACTTCCCCCAACCAATTCGGCTGAGCTTTGCATACTCAGATGATGGTGAGGGTGGCCATAGCGTAAGCTATGGTCTGGGCCTCGGATATCATCGGCCCGGCATGCTTAGATTTTTTCAAAATGGGAAGATTTTCTATTATGATGAGACAGGCAGGTCTTCGCAGCAGAAAACACAAGTTCAAAGTGACACTGACGAGAGCGGCAGGAAAGAGCAAGCCGTTGGGAAAGAGGGATTCTATCTCGCTTATCCTCTTGTGACCCTCGATTATGACAGAGGAACTTTCTCTGGGAGCGACGAATCCATCAGCACTGATACCATCGACTTCCGTGCAGAGTCATACAGCAAATACGGCCAGTATTTGCTCGATTACCAGTATAATCGGTACAACGGCAGCGACACTCCGGAGCTCAACTACCAGCATTTCGAGTTCGACGCAAACTTCAGGATTCCCGGAGCTGATAAGACGAGCAGGTTTGAATCCTGGAATTCCGTGATCGACGATAAAATATACTCCAGTAGTACACTCAATGTGACGACTAATAATGTGTGGATGAAGTCACTCGGTCCCCAGCTCAAAGACAGTATCACACTCTCCGGGGGGGGGTACTACACGCAAAACACTAATTTGTCCACATACAACCTAAGTACATCCGGACTTTACATGAAACAGCTCTCCGAACGCTTGCGCAACTCAATCTACTCTGGGGTCACGTACGAACAAAGCGACGGGACTTTTCATTCTGAAAGCATTAGTGACAGCGTGTGGTATCGAGTTGCTCCGGCACTTGAGTTATCAGCAATTGCCGGGGTTGGGAATGCGACAAACGGTCCTGTATACAACGGTGGCGTTACGCTCGCCCTTACGAAAAGGATATACATCTCATTGGGTTATGATTACTCTGTAACCCAGTCGGCGTCAACCGAGGAAGCGGTAACTCCCCCGGAGTTAACGCAGAACCCGGTAACCGTGGAAACGGTGGGAGGCAAGCAGACAGAACAACAGATATCTCTGAATTTGTCAGGAGCGATTGGGTATAATCTGAGCTTTACGGCTCAGAATTTCTATAGGATCACCGATACGTCTGGCACGGGAGGTTATACCGAAAAACAGCTCGACATGAGGGGAGACGTATACTGGGCTATCTTGGCGTACAGGCTTAGTCTCGGGTATGTATACGTATCAACCGACGAGAGTAATTTGGTACCCAGCAGAGTGTCCTCTACCGCGTTGCGTCTCACCCTGAGTCGATTTTTCGAGAGGAGGCGGCTGTTTTTGAGCATATCTGGGTACTATTTGTATAACAACGACGGTACGTGGACTTACTCCGTATATCCAATGGCTCTGTGGAATTATCGGATGGTCACAGTGAGTGCTGAATACCAGATGGTGAAGACCAACGCAATTGGCGAACTTACGGACAACCGGTTCATTCTAAGGGTCACGAGGAAGATCGACTATGCTGTGAAGCCGTTTTTGGGCAGCAACCAGTGAACAGTCACCGTTCATGCAGGGGGTAGGCGCGTGGTAAAAAAATATATCGATTGCAGGAGTGCTGGCACCCCTCTGCTGGCTCTTATGATTTTTATTGTTTCCTCCTGTGCGCCTTCTCGGGCCGTCATTGATCGGAGCGCTATGGATAAACTCTTCTGGCCCGGACCACCTGAAAAGCCGAGGATCAGTTACCTGTGGTCTGTGTCGGAGCTCTCCGAAACGACTCCCGGACGCATGCTCGGAATCTTTGCCGGGACGCCCGAATCCGAGACATCTGATCCCAGCTCCTCGCACCGGCTCTTGAGACCTTACAGCTGCTTTGTCGATGAAGCCGGTGACCTTTATATCACAGACACCGGTGCTTTCCGGGTGACCATAATCAGCACCAAGGAGGGGACATCGAGGAATATCCTGCGCGCGGGCGATGAGGAATTCCTCTCCCCGATCGGGGTCGTCGTCTTCAAGGGGAAACTCTATGTCAGCGACTCGTCACTGAAAAAGGTGTTCATCCTGGATAAGGGCGGGAAACTCGTCGGGAAATTCGAGGGTGAGTTCGAGAGGCCCACCTCCCTGGCGCTTTCGGCTGAGACCGGCGTGATCTATGTAGCCGACACCCTTGCCCACCGGGTCTATCTTTACAGTCCCGAAGGGAAGCGGCTCGGAAACATCGGGAAACACGGCTCAGAAAAGGGAGAGTTTAACTATCCTACCCATCTCTGGGTGGACGGACAGGGCAGACTCTATGTTACGGATTCGCTGAATTCCCGGATAGAGATTTTCTCTTCCCGGGGCGATTTTGAGGAGATGTTTGGCACCCTGGGAGACGCTCTCGGGAATCTCGATAAGCCGAAGGGAGTTGCCACAGACAGCGATGGAAACATATACGTAGTGGACTCGATCAATGATATGGTGAAGATTTTCGACAGAAGCGGTAGATTGCTCCTCGTCTTTGGACAGCAGGGGACGGGTTTTGGACAATTCTGGCTTCCTTCTGGTATCTTTATAGACAAGGCAAATGTCATTTACGTTGCCGATACCTATAACGGGCGATTACAAGCATTTCGGTACTTGGGGAGCAAGTGAAAGGCACTTCGTTTGGGCAAGGGATATTGAGGAGGTTCCGTCGGATTTGAAAAAAACCGTTTTTTTAATCGCTCTTTGTCTCGCGTCCCTGCTCGGATGCTTCGCAACTATGCTCCATGCGAGCATCATGACCACTAAGCACAATCTTTCGACAAGCGGTCCGGGTCCGGTTAAAGCGACTGGCGAACAGAGGGTATGTGTGTTCTGTCATACGCCTCACAACGCAATCGCTCCGACAGAAGGGGTGAGCGTACCGATCTGGAATCACTCACTGAGCATTGCGCAATACACGCTCTATGAGAGCCCGACACTTCTGAGCCCGACTAGTCCCACGATCAGGCCTGACGGGGCTTCTCGGCTCTGTCTGAGTTGCCATGACGGAACGGTCGGCATTGGTGCGGTGGTGAACACAGGCATAACCCAAAACACGATATCGATGCTTGGCACCGGTGCTAACGGTGTCCTCCCCACCGGTGCATCGAATCTCGGGACCGACTTGAGCGGCCACCATCCGGTGTCGATCGAGGTTAACAATTCGTTGATCAATGACAAAGGCACTCAATGTACCAACAACCTGGTATCGTGGAGGGTCTGCTTGCCTCTGCCTGGTACACTGGTGAAGTTAAGCCGCACAAGAAATAGATACGGTTCGCAATCTACGGGTATGGGAGTACAGTGTACGTCATGCCATGACGCTCATGACGATCGCAGCCCTGGGACGAGCTTATTTCTGCGAGTTGGCGACAAAAACAATATCGATTCTCTCTGCATGTCATGCCACCAGGACTGTTCTCAAGAGTGCCCTAAATGAAACCGAGGGGAGTGATAGGAATGCGCCGGGTGAAATATAGTAATCGTGATTGCGAAGGGTATGGCAGGAGAAGACCGCTTACATGGTTACAGTGTGCCGGGTGCCTTTTTTTCGCCATATTCATCTTTTCCTTGACGACCGCCCTAGCCGCTACCCCTACGCACCTTGACAGGNNTCGATGCTGCTCGTGAAGACAAGGGACGACCTCTGTTTCGACTGCCATGGCACCCAGACGGAGAAGCGAGCAAGTGATGTTTATAGCGTCGTTACGAAGCAATCGAACCATCCGGTGATCCAAACAGCGCAGTATCATGTTTCAGGCGAGACTCTGCCGGATGACTATTCTTTACGACCCCGGCACGTTTCCTGTTTTGACTGTCACAATGTACATAAGTCGGAAAAAGGCAAAACGTTTAAAGGTCTAAGGGGATACCGGGGAAAACATGTTTACGTAAAGGAGGCAACCTATGAATATGAAGTCTGTTTCAATTGCCATTCAGAAGATGCGAATTTCAGTATCGGCGATACGGATGTCTCCCTGGAATTTGCCATTTCGAATGCTTCCTTTCACCCGGTCGAAAGTTACGGTAGAAATTACTTTGTTCCGAGCCTGCGTCGCGGCCTTTCCACGGGGAGCGTCATTACCTGTTCTGACTGCCATGGCAATGACGACCGCTCGGGGCCGAAAGGACCCCATGGCTCTATCTATGCCCCCATCCTGAAGTTTCAATACGAAAAGAGCTCTGGCCCAGAGAGTCCTGAAAGGTACAGACTCTGTTATGAGTGCCACGAAAGGTCGAGCATCCTCGCCGATCAGGGATTCAAGGCGCACAAAACCCATGTTATTTATAATCGCATATCCTGTAGCCAATGTCATTGCGCACATGGAAGCAAAACGAACCCAGCCCTCATCAATTTTGACGGCAATTCTGTTTTCCCTGACTCACGTGGCGAGCTTCTTTACACCCCGGGAGCGCAGGGGAGTCCGAAGTGTTTACTCTCATGTCATGTGAATGGGCAGTATTATGAGCACAAGATGAATGACAAGCTCTTGTACTGTGTGAACAACAACTGTCCGCAGAAATGGTAGGATGACATTTTTTGACATTTTTTGACAGCTTTTGACAGCGCCTTTCTTTGTCTGGCAACCCTCTAGCCCTCTGGTTGACTCCACGAGAATCAAAAGAGAGAGTTCTCTCTAAATGCAAGGTTAGCCCATCTTCCGCAGTTCGAGAAGTGAAAATTAGTAATATCAATAAGTTACAGTTACAGATAGCCTATTTTCTGCACTAATTTTTTGCATTTGCGATAAAAATGAGAGAATGTTCCTCTATAGAATAGCATCCCGCAGAAAGACCAGTATACGTATTCTTCTCCATCAACGCTCTCGCCATTTCGCGCAGGTACATGACAGAAATTATGCCCTCTATATCTCCCTTCTGCAAAGGACCTTTTCTGCACTACATTCGTTTTTCAGAAAAATGAGATCGCAGATCCTGTATTGACGCCTCTTTTGACTGATGGGAATTGTCTTTTTTACGATTCTAAGAAATAACTGCGAAAAATCGGTTAGGTGATTTTGCGCATGAGGTGGGGGATATACCCCAGGGAGGAGGCTGAAATAAAAGCGGTCATTTCTGAATAAGGTACCAGGTGCTTAGCATGGTCTAAGTAGTTAAAAATATTTAATAATTTATGATAAATTGAGCGTATTCCTCGGAATGTGAAGAACAGAAGTTCGCCCGGTATGTAATTTGCTTATTTATCGATGTGATTTATCGATATATGGATATATTTAACCGATTTGATACAAGGGGGCAGGCTATGAGACACAGGGGAAGTACAAGGGTAGTGTCAGGTTCTATTTTATTCTTTTTCCTCCTTTTT
>DMNE01000105.1:0-10476 GCA_003453735.1 Nitrospiraceae bacterium
TCAAATCGATCGAATGCGTCAAAATGCGCCTGACAGAACCGGATGAGAGTGGACGGAGGAAACCCGAACCTATTCAGGGCTCGGAGTTTACGGTCAAAGTAGATGCCGTGATCACAGCCCTGGGGCAGGAATCCGATTGGTGCTGTTTGACGCCCGANNTGATCCCGATATCTTCGCAGGAGGAGACGCAGCAAGAGGCCCGAAGACCGTGATCGAAGCCATTGCAGACGGAAGGCATGCAGCGATTTCGATTGATCGATATCTCCGCGGCGAGAATCTCCGATTAGCAAGAGATGTACAATTGAAAGCAATAGAAGAACCGCAACGAGGGAAGTACGATCGCACCGCCCGGGCTCAGATGGCTTACTTAGAGCCGAAGAAACGAGTGAAAAATTTCAGTGAAGTCCAAAAGGGGCTTGCCAAGGGTATCCTGGTTCAGGAGGCGAAGAGGTGTATCTCTTGCGGGACCTGCTGTGTCCAGACCTGTCCCTATGACGTCATGCAGTTCAATCACGAAGCCACGAAGGCGGTCAAGTGCGACCTCTGCGTCGAAAAACGGCAGAGGAACGAAGTACCTGCTTGTTACGCCATTTGCCCTACGAGATGTATTTTCTGGGGAGACCCGAAGAAGTTTGCAGGAAGCTATAGCATCCTATGACGTTTGAACATTGACAGCATGGCAATGTCAAAGTTCAAATTACAAAGTTCAAATGAAATCCAAAGTTCAAAATAAGAGCAAAGGTCATCTGACGTTTAAGCATTTAGTGTTTGAATTTGCTTTCAGAGGATGAGCCATTCATCTTTTTCCCCAGCAGTGAACCTTGGAAGATATAAACCTTCTACCTGGAAAGATCCCAAAACCGGCCTGGAGTGGCAGTATGAATCTCCGGGCGAGATGACCTGGTACAAAGCTCAGGAATATGCGGATTCGCTTTCATTGGAGGGTGAGGAGGATTGGCGTTTGCCAACGCTGGCGGAGCTGGAGTCTCTGTTGGACAGGACAAAGGCACGGCCCGAAGGGAGACCTCCCATGCGGGAAGAGGTTCCCTTTCGAGATGAGTTATCCTATTGGTCGTCCACGACCTTCGAACGCGACACGAAGACGGCCTGGATCTTGATGTTCGACGGTGCGTACCTGCTCAGTTATTATAAGAGTAACCTTTACCACGTCCGATGCGTTCGAGGATAATGAAATGTCAAGTTGGGACCATATGTTAAATGAATGTCCCCGCGTGGCCCGGCATGTGTGATGCATTGTATGGCTGGATGTATGAAATATGGGGGCATAGAAGAACTGGCTCAGGAGATGGGCAAGAAAGCGAGGATGATCCTTTGGGTACCTCGATAGCTATTTAAAGGTGTCAGATGATGCTGGCTAAGGGACTTTCGCGATGAAGGAGATAAGCAAAATGTTTTTCAATAACGCTAAGAAAAGCATTTGAAAGAGGTGAGAGCGCCATTTCCTGGTTCCTCGCAATATCGATGCCAAGCCTTATTTCACCGTCCTTTACGGGAATAATCTTCAGCTTCTTAAGTGCTACTTCTTCCTTTATGTTAGGGAGGAACATGAGCGCTACACCCTTTTTTTGCCGCGCAAGTTCTTTGGCACATTCTACGTTATCCACCTCGGCACCGATCAAAGGGTTTAAATTTCTATTCCTGAAATGTTCCAGAATCGTCTCTCTTGCGATTGATCCTTCGGACTGAATAATCAGTGGGTAGTTAGCAAGATCCTGCCATTTCACCTCACTCTTTTTAACTAAGGGATAACTGGGGTTGGCCACAAGAACCATCTGTTCCACTTGTGGAATACGGAGTACCTGCAGCCTCTTATTGATCTCCCTCAGCGTACCGACGAGACAGATGTCGAGCTTGAAGTCGAGCAGGTCTTCGATGNNAGCTTGAGTGTGGGCCCCTCCCTCACAGCAACCTTTACAGACGGGTAGAGTTCCTTGAATTTGTCGATTACCGGGGTGAGATAGAGTGACAGCGTAATGGCTACCCCAATCTGGAGGATGTTGAGTCTGTAACTTTTGAGAAAATTCTCCGCCAGCGTTATATAGTTAATAACTTCCTCAGCATAGTCCAGTAACCGTTCCCCCGCCTTCGTGAGATGTGCCCTTTTTTTCTCCACATTGATGAGCTTTACACCAAACTGGGCCTCCAGGGCCTTGATTTGCTGCGTTACTGCCGGTTGGGTAATGAAAAGCTTTTCAGAAGCGGCGCTGAAACTCTTCTCCTTGGCCACGAAATAAAACGAGATGAGTTGCTGCACATTGACCTGTGGAAACTTCACAACGACATTTTACAATTTTCCCGACCGAAATGTCCAGAGCTTGCCAAACCGCTTATGAATTCATAAGAAAGTTTGTGTTGCAATAAATTTTTAATGCTGTATTAGTTCTATTAATTGATGTTAATTCCTTATCGACTGGCTCGGTAACAACAGAGGCTCTAAAGGCGGCGGGCCTAAATAGCGATTCACTGCAGACCTTCTACCTATGTAATTCCTTTGAAGGTTTGTAGTTATTTGCAGAAAGGAAGACCGTAACCAGATGAATAAGATCGATTTTGTCGATCAGACTATACGAGATGCTCAACAGAGTCTGTGGGGTTATATGATGAGGACCGATCATATGACCCCGATTGCGGAAATGATGGATAAGGTCGGATACCGAGCCATTGCGACGGTAGGCTCTCAGGCATTTACGGTGCAGGTGCGCAATCTCAACGAGGATCCGTGGGAGAGGATCAGAGTTCTTTCGAAGCTGATCACGAGAACCCCCCTTCGCGGGTCCTATCAAATTGGAAGCCTTTCCTCTTTCGATCTCAGTACCCCGCGTGACATCATTGCCCTCTGGATAAAGAGATCGGTTGCCAACGGCATAAAAAGTTTCTGGATTTGCGATTACCAGGAGGATATGGAGAAATTCATTTACTTCGCGCGTATCGCCAAGGCTGAGGGAGCGGAGGTCGTGCCGGCCTTAATGTATACCTCCAGCCCTGTCCATACCAGTGAGCACTGGGCGCGAAAGACCCGACGGATAATAGAGGCGAAGGACTATATTGATCGGATCATGATAGAAGATGCGTCAGGAGTGATAACGCCGGAAAGCACTCGGGAGCTGGTCTCCACAGTTCAAAAGAACTGTGAAGGACTACCCCTCGAGTTCCACTCCCACTGTAATTCAGGACTCGCTCCTCTCTGTTATCTGGAAGCCATTCAATCAGGTGCGACAACCATGCATACGGCNNGCCAGCTACAGAGACCATCCTGAGGAATGCTCGGCGCTTGGGTTTTTCCTCGGATCTGGATGAGGATGCTCTTGCAGCCGTGTCAGCCCATTTTAGAAAAATTGCCGAAAAAGAGGGGCTGCCCATCGGCGTACCGATGGAATACGACCTTTTTCATTTTGAGCATCAGGTGCCCGGCGGGATGATGACCAACCTCACACGACAGCTCAGGGAGGTGGGGATGGAACACCGTCTCGACGAGATCCTGGAGGAAGTCATCCAGGTCCGCAAGGAGTTTGGGTATCCTGTGATGGCAACACCCTATTCACAGATCGTAGGGGCCCAGGCCGTAGAGAACCTGGTCTCGGGTGAGCGGTATAAACAGATAACGGATGAGGCCATCAAATACGTTCTGGGGTACTACGGAGAGCCGGTTGTGCCTATAGACCAGGACGTCATGGATAGAGTGATGAGTTTGCCCAGGACCAAAGAATTTCTCAATTGGAAGCCTGAAGGGTATCTTAAATCCGTTGAAGAGTTACGTCGGGAAATCGGCCCCGAGCTTTCCGATGACGATCTCTTGCTCAGGATCCTGATTCCAGGAAAACCTATCAAGCGGGGTGAGCCCAAGAAGACGACAACTCCGCCTGTGATCAAAGCGACGGCCCCCATTAGCCCACCCACCGACTATCCCACGGAATTTGCCGTGGATGTGGATGGAGAAGTATTTAACGTTAAGATCTCACCCGTGTGGGATGGGGGCGGAAAAGTAGAAACGGCCTCACAGGCAGAGACGCCACAGACAATAAAGGCGGCAAAGAGGCGAAAGGAATTACCGCCAGGTGCTGTGCACTCTGGGATGGCGGGTTTGGTACTTTCGATTAATGTGAAGGTCGGGGAGAGTGTGAATGTGGGCGATCTGGTGGCAATGATCGAGGCAATGAAAATGAGAAGACATGTCAACAGCCCGCATGGTGGAGTGGTAAAAGAGATTTGCGTCCGAGAAGGGGAGATTGTCGAACCTGAAGATCTTTTGATGGTGGTGGCATAAAATGGTCAATAAGATTCTCATCGCCAATCGCGGTGAAATAGCTATCCGTGTCATGCGGGCGTGCCGGGAAATGGGCATTCCATCCGTCGCCCTCTTTTCTGAGGCGGACAAGGAGGCACTCTTTACCAAATACGCTGATGAGGCATATTGCATCGGGCCTCCACCGGCTACCGAGAGCTATCTCAACATCCAAAAAGTGATTCAAGTAGCAAAGGGAAGCGGGGCCGACGCTATCCATCCCGGTTACGGCTTCCTTGCTGAGAATCCAAAATTTGCCCGCGCCTGTGAAGAAGAGGGCTTAAAGTTCATCGGACCATCAAGTCGAGTGCTCGAGCTCATGGGTGATAAAGTAGCCGCACGGCGAGAGATGGTGAAGGCGGGCGTCCCTGTGGTGCCTGGCACGGATGAATGTGTGGCGGCATTTCAGCAAGCAAGGAATATAGCCAACGAAATTGGATACCCGATGATTATCAAACCTTCCGGCGGCGGAGGAGGGATTGGGATGACCATCGTCGCAAATGAAGGGGAATTGCTGAAGGCGCTCGAATCTTCGCAGGCGATTGCTACGACCACCTTCGGCCTATGTGACGTGTATGTTGAAAAATACTTATCCAATCCCCGTCATATAGAGTTCCAGATATTGGGAGATTCAAAGGGAAATGTGATTCACTTAGGGGAGCGGGAATGTTCCATCCAGCGAAGACATCAAAAGTTGATTGAGGAATCGCCGTCACCGGCGATAACGCCTAAGCTTCGGAAGGAGATGGGAGAGGTAGCGGCGAACGCCGCCAAGTGGGTGGGCTATGAAGGAGCAGGAACAATAGAGTTCCTTTTCTCTGGCGGAAAGTTTTACTTCCTCGAGGTGAACGCCCGAGTCCAGGTGGAACATCCCGTGACAGAGATGGTTACCGGGATCGATATCGTAAAAGAGCAGATACGAATCATTTCAGGGCTCCCCCTCAGTATTGAACAAAAGCAGGTTCGGATGATTGGTAGCGCGATCGAATGTCGCATCAACGCCGAGGATCCTTTGAATGGCTTTGTCCCCACGCCCGGCAAGATCAAAAGCTATCATTCTCCGGGTGGGACTGGAATTCGAGTGGATAGCGGAGTCTATACCTCATACACGATACCACCCTTCTACGACCCGATGATATCGAAGCTGATCGTGTGGGGTAGGGACCGGAATGAGGCAATCACGAGAATGCAGCGGGCCCTCTACGAATACATTATTGTCGGGACTAAAAACAATATTCCATTCCATAAGGCGGTCATGGAAAACCCGCGCTTTGTAAAGGGTGAACTGGGGACCCATTTCATCGATCGTGAAACCACCCTGATAGAAGATATGAAGAGGATTATGGAGAGGGAGAAGCCGTTGGAGGAAAAGCTATCCCATCTATTTGAAGAGAAAAGGAGAATAGCGGCCATTTCTGCTGTAGCTGCCATAACCCAGATGCATAGTCACAGGGCGTGAGACACATCATGGCCAAAACAATTGTGATCCTGGGAACACTGGATACCAAGGGCGAACACCTCCACCTCTTGAAGAAGAAGATTGAGGAGAGAGGGCACACGGCTCTGATTCTAGACCTGAGCATGGGGTCCGTTCCCGCATTTCCGGCCGACATCCCAGCTGCTGAGATCGCCCGAATCGCGGGATACAGCATCGAGGATCTCGTCGCAGGGCGGAATAGATCCGCTTCGACGGACGTGCTGATAGCCGGGGCGCAGCAGAAGGTACTGGAGCTTCTGTCGAAGGGAGAAATTGATGGGATAGTGGCCCTGGGGGGAGCGACCATGGCCCTTATTGGCTCCAGGGTAATGTCAAAACTTCCCTTTGGAATACCGAAAGTCATTGCCACGCCTGCTGCTATGCCTACCTACATATCAGAATGGTTTGGTGCCCTGGATGTGTCGGTCATGCAGGTGATCATGGAGTTTGCAGGCATGAATAATCTTGTCACTGCGGTGATCACCCAGGTGGCCGGGGCCATCTCAGGCATGGCCGAGGAGGCACTCGACTACACGTCGCTCAAGCTCCCCTACCCCTCCATTGCCATCACCCAGATAGGCTTTAATGAGGAGTGCGCCTCCGAGGTGCAAAGGCTTCTCGAAGAAAATGGCTACAACGTCTATCCATTCCATGCGAACGGCATAAGCGACCGGAGCATGGAGCGAATGATCGCGCAGGGCTTTCTTGACGGCCTCATAGACATCGTGCCTGCAGGACTCATCGAGGAGCTTTTTCAGGGAAACAGGGCGGCAGGCATGGAGAGGCTCGACGCGCCCATCGAAAGGGGGATGCCGCTCGTCCTCGCCCCTTGCACCTTTAATGTTACCGGCTGCGGGCCAACCCGCAGGATGAAGGAACGCTTCATCAGCCGTTCACGGATTTTGAAGATCGACGAGATACGATTTATGACGCGATACGAGCCGGATGAAATGAGGCAAGGGGCCCGCTTGTACGCGGAGAAGCTAAACAGGGCCAAGGGTCCTGTCAAGTTCCTCGTCCCCTTGAGGGGCTGGTCCTCGATTGACAAGCCCGGAAGCGTTCTGTACAGTCCTGAAGAGGATCGTGTATTCTTCGAAGAATTGAAGGCTCATTTGAAGCCTGAAATTCCAGTTCAAATCGAGGAGTTTGATTGCAACCTGGAAGACCGCGAATTTGCCCGCGCACTGGTTGAGAGCTTCGACAAGATCTTCAAGGAGGCACATCGATGAAAGAAGAGTATTTGAACGAGCGCATGGAGACCATGCCGCCGGGCGAGCTTCGGGCGTTACAGGAACAGAAGTTCCTCAAGCAGCTTGATTATGTGTGGCAGCGGTCACCCTTTTATCAGGATAAGTTCCGGGGACATGGCGTTGAAAGGGGCGACATAAAGACGCTGGGTGACCTTTCAAAGCTTCCGTTTACCGAAAAAGACGAGCTACGGAAATCCCAGGAGGAGCATCCCCCTCTCGGGAACCATGTGGTGGCGTCCCTTGAAGATATTATCAGACTTCACTCCTCTTCCGGCACGACGGGCGTGCCGACGTTCGTCGGCATAACTGCTCACGATCAGCAGGTTTGGACCCAGATCACGGGTCGATCTTTCTTTACGCAGGGTATTCGGAGATCGGACATACTGATCCATGCGGTTGGCTTGACTTTTTTCGTTGGCGGTCTTCCATGTAAAGATGCCTTTGAATACATAGGTACTACGTTTGTTCCTATAGGAACCGGTGCTTCCGAAAGGGTCGTGATGACGACGAAACTTCTGAATGCCAATGTACTTCACGCCACCCCGTCGTATGCCCTTTACCTAGCTGAGTGGGTCAGAAAAAAGTACCGAATGGAGCCGGCGGAACTGGGGTACAAGAAGCTCACAGTGGGGGCCGAGCCAGGCGGTGGAGTACCAGAGATCAGAAAGAAATTGGAGGAAGAGTTCCGTGCGAGGGTGACAGAGGGCCTGGGTAATTCAGACGCGGCCCCCGTCATCTTTGGCGAANNCTTTAACGCACAAGAGTATATCGTCTGCGAGCTGATTGATCCGGACACAGGGGAGGTTCGCGAAATGAGGGATGGAGCAGAGGGTGAATTGGTCTACACGCTGATAGACCGAGAATGTTCCCCTGTTGTAAGATTCAGAACGCGTGACAGGATCAACGTGTGGACCTCTCGATGCGAATGTGGCAGGACAAGTTTTCGCGTCAGGTGTGTGGGACGGACGGACGACATGCTGATTGTTCTCGGCGTAAACGTTTTTCCGTCGGCCATAAAGGACGTGGTTACGTCTTTCCGTCCACGCACGACAGGTGAAATACTCGTGTTGCTCGATAAACCAGGTCCCAATGTTCAGCCTCCCGTTCGCATCCAGGTTGAATATACAGCTGGGGTGGCGAATCTTGAGGGGTTGAAGAAAGAGATTGAGGGAGCCCTCCATGACAAGCTCCTTTTCGGGCCTGCCGTGGAGCTGGTACCAGAAGGTTCTTTACCTCGGTATGAAATGAAAGCTCAGTTGATAAAAAAGCTTTGGGAGAGTCGGTAGCTGTTCCTTGAATCGTTCATTGGCAATCGTAATCAAACGCTCGTGAGATCGATTTGGGTTAACTGCCGCCTCGCCCATGCAAGGCTTTTCGGAATGGGATAGACCACGTGGTTTCTCTCACGATCCTCAAGGGCGAGAGGCATTCAGGAAATCATTAGAGAAAAACATGAAACCTGAAATCAAGGTTGTAGAGCTCTAGGTTTGAAGGTGAGCGGAAGGGAAGAGATCGAACACCTAAAAGTGAGGGTTGCCTTTTCCGAGGTCGGCGGGACCCGTATCGAACTGATTTCCCCTTCCTCTGGCGACCATGAGCTAATGCAACACCTCAAGGAACAGGGTGAAGGTCTACACCATATCGCCTTCAAGGTGAGGGATATTAAG
Organism: Nitrospiraceae bacterium; assembly: GCA_003453735.1. Taxonomy (GTDB): domain Bacteria; phylum Nitrospirota; class Thermodesulfovibrionia; order Thermodesulfovibrionales; family UBA9159; genus UBA9159. The sequence continues at coordinate 8,698 of DMNE01000105.1, forward strand.
CAATCGCTGGAGGAACTTAATAAAATGGGTATCCGCCTTGCGGAAGGTAGACCAAAGGGAAAGGGACACGGAGGAAAGGAAATTGCCTTCTTAAACCAAGATGATACTAACGGAGTTTTGATAGAACTCTGCCAGGAGAAGAGACAGAAACCGAGGGGAGGATAATCATGACGGAAGCAAGCTTTGATGCCATCGTTATTGGAGGAGGACACCACGGGACGATCATTGCCTGTTATTTACAAAATGCAGGCCTAAAAACAGTTATGTTTGAACGACAACACGAATTAGGCGGAGGGGCCTGCGGGGAGGAACTTCCCCTGCCTGGATTTATTCAGAATACATGTGCCCACTTCACCAGATTCTGGACCCATCCTGCTTATACCGATTTCAACCTGAGGGAGTATGGCTTAAAATATATTTTCCCAGACCAGAATGAAGGGATGGTCTATCCAGGTGGAACCTGTTTTGTCGGCTATTCGGCGTGGCGAGTGGATCCAACGACAGGCAAAGAAGAGTTTTCGGATGAAAATGTGAAGAAGACCTATAATGAGATCGCCCGGTTTTCCAAGACGGATGCGGAGACATATCTCGAACTTCTGGGAAAATATCAGAAAAAATGGAGGGCTGCCTTTCGAGAATATCGTTATAGCCCTCCCACACCCTGGGGAGTCAAGAATGCCCTTGAGAAGCTCTGCGATGATCATGTGGATGGAATTGATCCGGTTTATCAGTTTATGACAGGATCGCAGATCGCCAAAGACCTCTTTGAGAGCCCCGAGCTTCAATGTCTCTTCATGAGGGCCATTTTAACCTCCTGCGGCATCTACCCTGGCGACGTTATTGGGCTCTACGTTTTCGTCCATGTAGTCGGCCTTACGCTTTCATTCGAATCAGCCTCAATTGTCTATGGTGGAAGCCACACGATCACTCATGCCATCCAGAGAGCCTTCAGCGCCATGGGAGGAGAGTTCTGTGTGGAGACAGAGGTGGATAAGGTTCTCGTGGAGAATGGAAGGGCGAAAGGTGTCAAGCTGGCCGATGGCACGGAGATTGAGGCAAAACAGCTTGTGGTCAGCGATCTCGGGATGCCCCAGACTATTTTCAGACTTCTCGGAGAGGACTGCGTCACGTCAAAGGTAGCCCGGCGGATAAAAAATATTCGCTATGACCGTGGACATGTCTACTGGGGAAATATGGCGATGCATGAACTCCCAAAATATAAAGCGGCTTCTTTCAATCCGAACATCGGTAATCAACCTCGGCTCTATATGGGAGAAAAAGATCCGGAATACCTCTCCTGGAAATACCAAGCAGACATTTTTACGAAGGGTTTCCCTGAAAAGTGGTATCTCTTGGCCGCGCCAGACACCATCTGGGACAAGACCCGAGCTCCCGAAGGAAAACATACGATCTTGGTAGAAGACTACGCCCCTCCATTACACCTCTTCTCTGAGAAACAATGGCTCAAGATGAAGAAAGAGGTCGAGGATCTGATGCTCAAACAGTGGCAGATCTATGCTCCCAACATGACCCGTGACAATGTGATTGAGGCCTTCATCACCACACCGTATGAGCACGCATTGCGTAACATCGACGCGCTCAATGGTTCATGGAGCTATGGAGCAATGCTTCCATCCCAGCTTGACCGATTCAGGCCTATTCCCGACCTCTCCAGTTATCGTATCCCCTTTCTCAAGAATATGTATATCTGCTCTTCCAATATGCATTCTGGAGCAGGCATTGCCCGGGGTTCCAGTTATAACTGCTTCAAAGTCATTG
>DMNE01000105.1:10499-18704 GCA_003453735.1 Nitrospiraceae bacterium
CAAAGGCCTTGGAAGAAAATTCTACAAAGGGATGGCAAAAGAAGGAGCTCCGATCATGAAATCGATCGCTGAAGGAGGAAGGTCATGGGAAACAGAGCAGAGAGGGTAGTCAAGGTGGTATTTACGTATGATGTCTCCGTTGACAACCAAAAAGAATATCTTAAAGTCACCGGTGAGACAATCAAGCCTTTTTGGGAATCCCACGGCTGCCAATCTTACTCCGTTTGGCAGGGAAGGGATAACCCGACAGCTTTTGTCAAAGAGATGGTCTTCGAAGACCTCACAACAATGGAGAAAAGCATGGCACTCCATGAGGCTGAATCTGTAAAAGAACTTTTTAAGAGCTTTGTGAGCAACGNNTGTGTATGCAGAGGATTTGAGATTCTTTCCATTGAGTCTCTAAATCTTAGGGAGGAAAGAAATGCCTTTTGATCTGCGAGGGAAAGTGGCCTTGGTTACTGGCGCGGGCAGAGGATTGGGGCGCGCCTTTGCTCAGTTTTTAGCTGAAGCCGGCGCAGATGTCGTGTGCGTCAGTCGAAACAGGGAACCGCTTGAAAAGACGGTCGAACTTGTTAAGCCTTGGGGACAAAGGGTCTTACCTCTTGCCGTTGATGTTTCTAAATTCGAAGAAGTTGAGAATATGGTCAATGACGCCGTATTTCACTTTGGCAGGGTGGATATCGCCATCAACAACGCTGGAGTGATTCATAAACCGCACAGGTTCCATGAATTACCATTAGAGGAATGGAATTACCTCATCGCTGTTGATCTGACAGGGGTATTTATATGTATGCAGAAAGAAATCGAGGTAATGATAAAACAACAATATGGAACCATTATCAACATCGCTTCGATACTTGGACTGGTTGGGCTTGACCCGGAACTAATGCCCAGAGTTAGCTATATGGCGGCGAAGCACGGGGTGATTGGGCTCACGAGGCAGGCAGCCTTAGAGTATGCCTGTGATCATATCAGAGTCAATGCTATTGCTCCGGGGTGGTTCGGCGGCACAGATTTGGCTCGCGAACGCTTGGCGGGAAAAGCACCGGAAGAATTTCAACTGCGGGAGCAGAAGATAATTGAGTTCACGCCCTTAAGACGGAGAGGGAACATCGAAGAACTCAAAGGCTTGCTGCTCTACTTGGCTTCAGATACCTCCTCCTTCGTGACGGGTCAGGTTTTTGTTGCGGACGGAGGGTGGACAGCACGTTAGAGGAGGAATACCATGGCTGACGCAACTTACGATGCCATCGTTGTTGGAGGGGGGCACCAGGGCCTCATCATGGCCTGCTACTTACAAAAGGCGGGAATGAAGACCGCCATCTTCGAAAGGCAGCCAAGATTAGGCGGTGCAGTGGTTAGCGAGCAGGGTCCCATGCCAGGTTTTCTTCTGAACCCCTGTGCCCATTGGACGCGCTTCTATTCTCACCCTGCCTATAACGATTTCGATCTCAGGAAGAGAGGATTGGAATATGTCTTCCCCGAACAGAGCGAAGCCATGGTGTTTGACAATGACACCTGCCTTGTCGGGTATTCGGCTTTGAGAGTGGTCGACCCTTTGACGTGCAAAACAGAGTTCAATGCTGAAAATGCACAAAAGACGATCAATGAGATCGCTCGATTTTCACAAAGCGATGCCGGTACGGCAGAGGAGTTACTGCAACGCTATCTCAAGAAGTGGCGAGCTTCATTTCGTGAATACCGTTTTAGACCTCCTACCCCCTGGGGAGAGAAGAATGAATTGGAGAAGCTATGTAACGACCCCGACAATAGCATTGACCCCGTCTACCAATTTATGACCTGCCAACAGATTGCTTACGACCTTTTTGAGAGCGAGGAACTCAGAACACTGTTCATGAGGGCAGCGATGACCTCCACCGGATGTGCTCCGGATGATGTCATCGGCTTATATGTTTTCATCCACACCCTTGGATTGGTTCTCTCCTGGGAACCTCCAGCCATTGCGATAGGTGGAAGTCAAAGTATCACCAACGCCCTGCAAAGGGCATTTAAGGAGATGGGTGGAGAATTCTTTCCAAAAAGTGAAGTGGCGAAGCTTCTCATTGCCAACGATCGAGCCAAAGGAATTAGATTGAAAAGTGGGGTTGAGATCGAGGCCAAAAAAATGGTTGCCAGTGATCTCGATGCCAATCAAACAGTATGCCGGCTCATAGGCGAAGATCATGTTAGCACAAGAATCTTACACAGAGTCAAGAATATTAGATATAACAGGCACCAGGTCGTATGGGCTAATTTCGCTGTCCATGAGCTTCCGAAATATAAAGCTGCATGCTTCAATCCCGATTGTGGATTGCAGCCCAGATTATATTTAGGGCCAAGAAATGCCGATTATTTAGCCACTCAATACCAGGCCGAAATCTTTGTCCACGGCATGAGCAAAAGACTATTCCCATTTACCGGTGCCGATAGCCTGTGGGATAAGTCCAGGGTTCCTGAAGGAAAACATATCGTGGGCGTCGAAGAATTTTCTGCACCGGTGAGGTTCTTTTCAGCAAGTCAATGGGAACAGTTAAGAAATGACTTTGCCGTTTCAATTCTAAAAGAATGGCAGATCTATGCTCCAAATATGACCAGAGAAAATATTATTGCCAGTCGAGTGATCACCCCTTACGATGTTTCGTGCAGACACGTCAATATGGTTGAAGGTTCCATCAGTTGTGGAGATATGATCCTTTCCCAACAGGATCGGTTCAGACCCATTCCCGAGCTTTCGAATTACCGCACACCCATAAGAAATTTCTACCTTTGTTCCTCAGCCGCCCATTCCGGCGTAGGAACAGGCAGGGGAAGCGCCTATTGCTGTTATCAAATCGTAGCAGAAGATTTCGGTTTCCCTCGTAAAAAGGACGGGTAGATCCTGCTGAAAAGGAAGGAGGTGAATACAGGAAGGTTAAACGAAGGCAAGCAGTTTACCAATTCAAAAAAGAAAGGGAGGGGATAGAGATGGCTGAAAAAAAGGATGAGAAAGTGAAACTTTGGGATGAGGTGCCTGGTTATGATTTGATTGAGGAAATTGATCTTCCTGAAATGCATTCATGGTTCCTCGATGGAACCCACAGTGTCCCTCCGTGGACACCTCTCTACGGATGGTTCTGGATCAGGTACTGTTGCCATGGATTGAAGTACGCTTGCGATCAGCTAAGTATCCCAACATGCAAAGGGTGGGAGATGAGATTTAAAGATGGAGGTTCTTATAATGCCTTCCATATTGTAAGGGATGAAAAGGAGATTGCAGAGCGTGAAGTGAGGTTCCGGTTGGCTCTGCGCCCTTGGATTGAGAACTTTGATGGATTGTGGGAAGCTGGCAAGAAAGAACTCTTAAGTATCTGTGAAAAGTTTAAGGCACTCGATGTTGACAAGGCATCGAATATCCAGCTCTACCATCACAGCTACGATCTTATCTCAGCTTATATCAGGATGTGGGAAATCCATTTCGTAGGGATGTACGCTTCTTATAACGCCTGGCTCATTCTTGAGGACCTCTGTAAGTCGCGCTTTGGAATAAAGGATCAAGACCCTGAGTTTCAGGCGATGTTGAGAGGGTTCCCGAACAAAGTGTACGAGGTTGACAAAAAGCTATGGGAATTTGGGCAGCTCGCTGTCGAAGTAGGGCTGAGCGATATTTTCAAGGCAAATGAACCCACAGCCATCATACCGAAGTTGGAGCAGACCACGAAAGGAAAAGAATGGATGAAACAATTTATGCACTATTTGGAGACAGACGATGTGGGTGGCTGGAGGATGAGGAGGATGTGTGAACTCCTCGAACCCTATTGGCTGGAGGACCCGAGCACTCCCATTGCACTCGTAAAAGATTACGTCGTCAGGGGAACGGATTATGCCTTGGAAGAGACAAGGAAAGAATTGATCAGAAGGAGGGAGGCTGCCATAGAAGCATTTCTCCGAAAAGTCCCTCCTAACGAAAAGGAGGTTCTTGCAGGACTTATCAAGTTGGCGGGTAAGGCAAGTTCCTATAGCGAGGAACACAATCTTTACTGCGAACTCATGGTTCAAGCCTTCATGCGTCGTGGCTACCTCGCAATCGGTAGACGGTTTGCTGAAAAGGGAACTATCGATAAGCCAGACGATGTCTTTTTCCTGAACCCTGATGAAATTGACAGGGTCATGCTGGTTCCCGAGAGGCATGACATGCGTTTCATCACCCGAAGACGACGGTCTGCATGGAAAGAGTGGCAAAAGAGGCCCAATCCACCTCTTATTACCGACCGGGGTAGTCTTGAGGAGGCTGTCGTACAAGATCTCTTGCCCTCAAAAGATGCCATCGCTATAAAGATTGTCGTAGGGGATATGCCAGTCGTGAAACCAGAATTGAAGGCCGACATTTTTGGGTTGTGTGGCTCTGTGGGAGAGTTTGAAGGAAAAGCCAGGGTTGTCGTGTATTATGAGGATCTGAAGCAGGTGCAGCCCGGGGAGATATTAGTTTGTCCTGGTACGAATCCAGCCTGGACATGGGTCTTTGGAATCGCCAAGGCTGTTGTGACGGACAGAGGAGGAACGCTGTCTCACGCAGCCATAATCGGCCGGGAATATGGAATACCCGTCGTGGTGAATACTTTTGAGGGAACGGCAAAGATTAAGACGGGTCAGCGGTTAAGAATAAATGCCACAGAGGGAGCCATCTTCATCTTGGACAAATGAAATCTTGTCCTTATCCCTTTGGTGATCAAAGTTAAAGTGAAGGGTGGGTCTGAAAGCCCTCCCTTCACCAATGCTTTGAAAACTGTACATGGCGTCGAAAATGGATGCGTAAGGGAAGAAGCGACCTTAGTCGCCCAATAGGGCGTAAAGCCAAAGGGCTGGGAAGGGAATTCTCCACTGGCATGGCGAGAGAGGGGGCCAAGATCATGGCTGTCACCCGTAAGGATCTTGCTAATCTGGAGAAAACGGTAAAGAAGATTGAGGCCTTTGGTGGCGTAGCGAAAGCTCTTCAGGTTGATATCTCCATTGAAAAGGATGCTGTCAAGATGGCTGAGGAAACAATGAAGGTCTTCGGCAGGATCGATATCTTAGTCAATTGCGCAGCCATCCTCGATGGATTGGTTCGGAAATCCTTCACCGAGGTAGATCCCGACGAATGGGATCAAGTGATGGCAGTGAACGTCAAAGGTCCCTGGCTATGCGCAAGAGACTGTATTCCCTTATATGAAACAACAGGGGAAGGGGAAAATTGTTAACCTCTCTTCCGAAGTATTCTTCACCGGGTCTCATGGCTTTATTCACTATGTTTCTTCCAAGGGAGGGGTGATCGGTTTGACCCGTGCCTTTGCCATTGAATTAGGGCCTCGNNGCCCTTGCCATTGAATTAGGGCCTCATAACATTAACATCAACGCGATTGCTCCAGGATTTACGGATACGGAAGCAAGTCGGTCTTTTGCAGATGTAACAAAATACGATGTCAGTCGAACTCCTTTGAGACGATTGGAACAACCCTACGATCTCATTGGAGCGATCCTGTTCTTCACCTCAGATGAAAGTGATTTCATCACAGGGCAAACCCTTGTCGTGGATGGTCAAAGGATCATGCATTAGATCTTGCTCTGCCTAGATTTTCGTATTAAATAAATGTAACGCATATTTATCTCATGTCACAAAAACAGGTCATACGGTGTGAACTGTACGGTCAATGACCTCATTTTGTATCTCTTTGATAAGCTGCACAAAATAGGCGCTGAAGCCGGGTACCCGAACCATGAGATTACGGTGTTTATCGGGGTTCTTTTGGGCTTCTCTGAGTGTTTCCGAATCAACAACGTTGAACTGAAAGTGTTTGCCGCTATTGAAAAAGTAGGTTTTCATGGCAGAGGCGAGCTTTTTCTTATCTTCCTCGGATTTAAGCGCCGATGGGTGGAACTTCATGTTGAGAAGCATCGCTGCAAATCCATCCTGCGGTATATTAAGGGCACTCTTGAATACGGCTAAGGGGCCTTTCATATCAGTTCCCGATGCAGGCGAAGCACAACCATTAGCAAGGATATCTCCTTCACAACCTCCATCCGGGGTGGCTGCGGTTATAGCTCCGCCGGGCTGATGGGAAGTAACGGAGATGGCGGCGGCCTTCTGTGTGCCGCCAAAAGCTGCGGGCATGGTACTTGCGATTCTTGCCCAGTGCTCATACAGATTACCCACAACACTATCGACCTCTTTAATGTCATTTCCGTACTTGGGAAGCTTAAGGCACTTCTTGCGAAGGTCCTCGTATCCTACCCAGTTGGCGTCCAATGCCTTCTTAAACTCAGGCAGTGTAACTACCTTGTCTTCATATACCAGTTTCTTAATAGCGAATAGCGAATTGCCGAGCGGCCCTGCATTCGAACGGGGTCATATCAAGGATGGTATGAGGGCCTCCACAGGGGCGATCGAACGATTACGAATAGCAGATGGTAGCGTTCAGTACCAGACGATTAATCAAGCGCCCCCCATCGGTATTTGCAGGTCTGGAATACTTGATGCTTTGTCTCAGCTTTATCTAGCTGGAATTCTGGATGAAGGAGGCCGGATCATGGACAACCACGCCCGCGTCCGTACCACTGACGGGCAACGGGAGTTTGTATTGGTGGATGAGGAGGAACAGGGCGGGCAGCCTGCGATCACGATCACTCAGCGCGATGCGAGAGAATTGCAGCTGGCCAAGGCAGCTATTCGTGCCGGCATCGAGGTGCTTCTGGAAACGAACGGTTGCTCTGAAGAGGAGATTGAGCAGGTGATCATTGCCGGAGTCTTTGGCACCTACATCGATGTGGCCAGTGCAGTGGCCATTGAAACGTTGCCATCACTGCCTCTCAGTCGTTTTCGGCAGGGGGAGAGCGCTGCCGGTATGGGAGCCGAACTCGCTCTGATCTCCCTTAGCGAGCGGGCGAAGGCCCAGGCCATCGCCTCCCGGGTCAAGTATATCGAATTAGGCAGTGCTCCTGACTTTGAGCAGACCTTCCTTCAGGCGAGTTCCTTAGGACGATATCCGATGAGAGCAGGCAAGAGGAAGAAGATGGACTGATGAAGACCAGATGAAGACCAGATGCTTGACAATTGTTCTTTGATAAATTATAAAGGGCGGGAGGCGGAAAAATGATCTTAGGTGCCAAGAGAATGTTTGATTATTGCTATTACCTTCAAGCCATTCACCTATGCGCTTAGACGATAGTCTATTACGAAAAGGGCCATGGGTGATCAGAATCCATGGCCCTTTTGTTTTAGGGCCGTAGAGGACTTCTCTATGTTTTTTTTGCATATGGAAAACATGTCAATGGACCCCCTGGTCCTCGTTTCAAAAGGGAAAGACCCCTATCGCACGACGAAACGGATACTCGAAAGGTTTTCATTACCCGACTTGAAGGGAAAGAGTGTCCTCATCAAACCCAATGCCGCGCGATTGGCATCCCCTGGAGACGGAGTGACGACTCATCCTCGGGTGATTGCTGCTACGATCGATCACCTGAAAGAGAAGGGGGTCCGCCGCATCGCAATCGGTGAGAGTTGTATCTTTGGCGTGAATGCGGGAGAAGCCTTCCAAGTCACCGGTATGAAAGAGGTCGCTGAAGAAAAAAAAGTCGAGCTTCTCGATTTAGATCAGGGGGGTCCGATGGAGAGAGCGATCCCTGAAGGAAAGGTCATCCGGAAAATTAAAGTCCCTGCCGTGCTAAAGGAATTCAATTTCATTATTTCCGTTCCGGTCATGAAGACCCACATGCACACCCGGGTCTCGCTGAGCATCAAAAATATGAAGGGTTTATTATGGCGCAGGGAAAAGGCAAGATTTCATCAACTCCGTTACGGTAAAAAGATCACGAAGGGTGATAAAGATCTGGACATTGCCATTTCTGAGATGGCTTCGGTCCTCTTTCCGCATTTGGCCGTCATCGACGGCACCGTAGGGATGGAAGGAATGGGGCCGGCTTATGGGCAAGTGAAGAAGACGGGACTGATTGTCGTTGGAAAGAATGCCCTTTCGACCGATGCGGTGGCTGCCCGGCTAATGGGCTTAAGCCCGGAGGCCATCCCTCACCTCAGACTGACAGCGGAAAAGGGGTTGGGAGAAATCGACCCGCAAAAGATTTCCATCGACCCAAGAAATTACTCGAGATGGGTGATCCCGTTTGAGCCTCCCCCTTCCAGACTATCTATTCCTTCCCCGAACGTCATGGTCCATGACGAGGGATCGTGCAGTG
>DMNE01000115.1:0-232 GCA_003453735.1 Nitrospiraceae bacterium
CGAGATTGCTTCACTTCGTTCGCAGCTCCGCTTTTCTAGGCCGGCATTCGGTGACTTCTTGTGAAACCTGATTGAGGGAAATCGTGCCTTTACTCTTCATTATTTTCAACTTGTTTTTGATAACCCATAAAGCTGGTATTTTGACATTTTTTTTCATTGCCGGCGCTACAGACCCAATCATCCAGCATTGTTTCTCGCAATGCTTTACATGCTTTCTTATCTCTTCAGCCCG
>DMNE01000115.1:257-21494 GCA_003453735.1 Nitrospiraceae bacterium
CTACATCGCACGGCAGTGGCCTCTTTCCCCCTCTTACTTTATTTGCCAAACCCATATTAAAATAAGCCCGGAACCAGTTTTTGGTTTTGTTCGTTTTGAGCAATTCATAAGCAATTCGCTCAAATTCGCCAGCAATCATTTCCCGATTTGAAAATGTATTGTCGTACTTATGAAAATAAAACGAGTTATGGGTGACTGCTGTGGCGAACTCAAGCCCCATAGCATTGGCCAATCGGTAGAGCTCAATCATGTCCTTTGCATTTTTATCAGATACAGTCATTCCAAATCCAATGTCCTTGATTCCTCTATCGTGAAGCATCAGAAGAGTCCTCAGCCCACGATCAAATCCATCTTTNNTCTTTAAGCCCGCGCAAATCATCATTTGCCGCTGGCAGCCCCTCCAGAGAAATTCTGATCCCGATTCTATTGCCGAAGTTCTTAACGAGGCTGATAATTCGGTCTGTGAAGTAGCCATTTGTGCTGATGACAAGCCGTCTTGCTTTTTTTAAAGCAGCATCTACAATCGATCCCAAATCTTCTCGGACAAAAGGCTCTCCGCCCGTGATATTGATAAAATCCAGATTCCCGGGAATCTTGTTGATTAAGGACGGAGTAAATTCTTTGCCCTGATTTGATGGATGCTGCCAGGTGTTGCACATATAGCACTTGGCATTACATCGATAGGTAACAATTAAACAAGCTTCCATGCTTTCTTTCCTCTTTATTATTGGTTGATAAGCTGTTTGTAGATACCGGTAAGGGTATTGCAGTGTTCAATAAGTGAGTATTTCTTTTCGATGATTCTCCTGCCCGCTTGCCCCATGTCACGTCTTAACTTGCTCTCTTGAATCAGCCGAATCATTTTCTTCTCCAAGTCAGCTGCGTTGCCTTGTTCAAATAAGAAGCCTGATCTCCCATCTGCAATCTGTTCCGGGATTCCGCCGATGTTCGATCCGACTACCGGTTTTCCATATGCCATAGATTCGAGGACTGACATAGAACAATTCTCATACCATTCCGATGGCACAATGGAAAACGATGCTTCAGAGATTAACTGCTTCAGCTTGTTTCCTGAGCAGTAACCGGTAAATTCGATATCCGGATGTTGCGTTTGCAGTTTATCCTTATAAGGGCCCGCCCCCACAATCCTCAAAGGCAGCTTGCTCTTTAGTCCTTTATAAGCAGACAACAGTGTGTTGATACCTTTCACCTTGGCTATCCTTCCGAAGTATATAATGTAGTCCTTGTCTACGCCTGAAAGTTGATATTTTGTCGTGTCAATACCATTGTGAAGGACTACAATTTTTCTCTTGTTAATACGATATCGAGCCATTATGTTTGCAATAAAGTGGCTCGGAGCTAAAAACAAGTCGACCATTTCATAATTCCTAAAAAAGCTATGCCAATATGCTTCTGCCGCAAGAAGAACGCCTGCGGATAGAGAACCGTTCTGACACCGACGAAGAGCGGCACGATAGAAATGCTTACCAACACATGCTTTGCACATGGTTTCGTCGCAGAGCAGGTAGTATGAAGGACAGATAAGCTTATAATCATGGAGAGTAAGGATAACTTTGACTCCAGCTTTCTTCAACACGGGAATAACTGCGGGAGTGATCTGATGATAAATATTATGGAGATGAGCAATCTGGGGTTTTTCTATAGAAAGAAGTTTTGAAATATTTCTAATTGCCTCCTGATTATGAACAAACTTCAGAGCGGCTTTTGATTTGTCAAAAAAAGTGTGCTTTTTTTCATGATAATCAACGTTCGATACGAAATATTTGCTATATTCAGAGGGCAGATTATTGGGATGTTGCATCGAGAAGTCCATTACGTGGTGACCATGCTTCATGAGGAACTCCCTTTCCTGAAAAAATACGGTTTCCGAACCTCCATTTGGAAAAAAAAACTTGTTAACGAATAAGACTTTCATTTTTTTTACTGACAGACGTCAATCCATCGTTGGACTCATGACATCATCAATTTGTCGAAAATGCGCTAGGGAGTGAGCCCTATCTTCCAAGGCTTGTCTGGCCGTTCGTCCTACTGCAGAAAAACTATTTCCCCTGCGTTACTAAGGGTATTGCCGCTGATAGTTGCATCGCTTTCCCCCTGAACTAGAATTCCGGGATGGGCGTCGCTGATCACATTGCCGATCATGGCTACCCCGGCTACGGCATAAATGCCGGCTCGTGAACAGTTACTGATCTTGTTCTGTTGCACCTGAACCAGCATGCCGTTTGCAAAAATTCCATTGCGGCCGACATTGCTAATAGTGTTATCCTGCACATTGATATTGCTGATAACCGGCAGACCGTCCCCGCCGGGATCAAGAAATATCCCGTCCGCTTGTGTCTGCATCACCGTGTTATCGGTGACATTAACCCCATTGGCTCCACCCATGATGCCAATAGCTCCAACCGTGCTGCCTACTACGGAATTCCCCGTGATGTTCACATTACTGATCTGGCCGCTTTGCCCTGGAGAATTGAAGCCGTAAGCGGTGATACCGAAGGATGCCCCCTGGGCCAGTAACGTGTTATTCTCGATGCGCACATTTTCGGTCAGTCCGAGCCAGCCGAAGGCGGCAATTGACTCATCACTGGCGGATGCAACCTGGTTATTGCGAATGACAATGCCGGACGTGGCCTGTGCAGGCAGAGGATCTTCATTCCTGATCATAATGCCTCCACCGCCCACCGTACTTGTGTTTGTGATCGTGCATCCTTGCACTGTCGCGTTGCGGATGTAAGAGGACAGGTCGATGCCGTACATCGGCGAGTTCAGCACCATCGTGAGTTTATCAATTTCAAGCTGTTCAACATTTGCAAAACGCAGCACCCCGGGCGAGTCCCCGGGCAGTAGAGGCAAGGAAACTTCCATTTTCAAATTCTGTATGATGATGTTGCTGTTGCCATTGGTAAAGTCTGAATTGGTTATAAATTGAGAACCCGTAAAAGAGGCGTCTGTCTCAAGAATAGTCGTGTCTCCATCGCCTTCGAGAATCGTATTGGAGGGGAGCACCAACGTTTTTGACACTCGATATGTGCCTGCTGGTATGTGGATAACAGTACTGCCGTCAGGATTGGCCTTCGTGTACAGTGCCAAATTGAGTTCAGCCGGACCGGCCTTAAGGGGCTCACTTGCCTGTGCGTTCGCCGGAACAGCTTGAACGCCCGATATAGCACTGCCGGTTTGGGCCTGTGCCCCTCCGCCTCCACAACCGGTCAGGGACCCGAGGGAAACGGCAGCCACCAGTGCCGACGTGCTGAGCATTTGCATGATACGGAGACCCCGTTTTACCTGGTTGGGCCTAACATACCCTTCCTCAACGAGCACTTCACCGAGTTTTTTGCGGGAAGCCGCCTGTTTTAGCAGGGCCTCCTGGAGCTGTTCGCTGGTGATTTGGCCCGTAGAGACCAGTAACTCTCCCAACCTTAATGGGCTAGGATGTTGTCGCTCGCCGCTCTGGTTCTGCTGAAAATCAAGCACGCTATTTAGTTGCCGCTCCGAGAGCAGACCGAGCCGCACTAAGACTTCGCCTAACTTCTCGCCTGTTTTCCTCTGCTCACCGATGGCCTGTTCAAGCTGTTCCGGGGTAATCTGCCCCGCCTCGATGAGCAGGGAGCCGAGCATCTGACGGATGCCGGCTGCAAGCTTGACCGCATCCTCGGGCCGTTCGATGTGCTCCTGGATGGAGAGCACGGCTATAATGTCAATACCATCAAGAATCCCCGCCCTGACCAGGACCTGTCCCAGGAGTTCGCCAGTATGAGTCTGTTCCGCCAGCGCACGATTCAGGTCGTGCGTGGACATGAAGCCGCCATCTACTAATATCTGGCCAATTGGTCGCCTTGTCCCCTTATGCATATATACCTCCTATACGATGTTCTCTGTCAAAAGCCGTGTTTCGCATCAATGATTCCCAACTCAGGCTGTTCGGCCATAAGAACAGCGGCGGGTTTCTCACTCGAGTCATCGCTCGAAGTGGCTATCGGTGCAAGCTTGTCCTGTTGCCTCTTTCTTGCTCCCAGCATATAGAGAGCAAGCATGCTCATCGCCGGGAAGTTGTCAAAGTTGTTCTCCGATACGCAGAACAAGGCAATCATGACCACAATCCACCGATATCGCACCTCCATGCGCCGAAACAGCATACCCCAGATCAAGAGATTCAGCAGCAGGCCGGCCAGCCCCGTTTGGAAAAGGAACCGTAGATAATCATTATGCGCCTTTAACCTGAACAGAGTTTCCATAGTGCCTATCCCATGCCCAAAAAGGATTTGCTCCGGGCTGAATTCCCAGAACTTATGCAGTATAAGCTTCCAGTGATAAAGCCTCCACACTCCCGAAGTAACATCCTGCCCCTTTCTCTCAATGATCCCATAATAGTCAATCGGTCTGTCAGAGAGCACGAGATTGATATTATCCGACGTAACCTTCATCTTCCCGATAGTGACATCTACAGACTTGAAGGTATTCGGAGGAATTGAAATAAATATCATGACTGCCNNCCCTGCCACAACAGCTGTCCATCTGACGATCACTGGTAACTTGTTCTTGCCATAAATGAACCGATACAGCATCCCGACAAGGTATGAAACGAGGGCTCCGCTGGTGCGGGAACTAGAAATCAGAAGGAAAACTAGCACCTGGGTCGCGCACCTCACGATTATGCCAGAACGATCCTGGTCCACGAGCAGCAAAAGCATCATCGCCATAAGGGCAAAGTTGTTTCCGTTCACCAGAAATCCCTTGACGCGCGTTGCGGTTGTATAAGGATCAGGGGCTGACGTCTGGATCGGAGCCCATAGCCACCCGCTCAAAAGAAAGGCGAGAATGAGCACAAACAGCAGCCATGACCGCTTCGCCCGAGAAAGGGGGGTAAGCGGCATCCCCATGCCAATGACAATTACGAAATACAATGCGTAATACTTAATCAGCTCTTGAGAGGCCTTGCTCAGAACATTTTCGTCAAGAGAAGCTAGAGGAATGAGCGGCAGAGCTAAACTTAAGATCATGCAAAATAGCATCAGATCCGCCTTCAGATTGAAGAGGAANNCAATATTTCATATAAAGGCAGACCAAAAACAATGCCGCGCCGAGACTAGAAGCCCACTGCGCACCAATAATATCTCCGACCCATATTATGCCGATATAGCAGCAGTAGAGGTAGATGATCGGTTCCCACCTGAACTCTTTTGCCCTCTCGAGCAGTCCCTGTGCAAAATCGCTTTCACGGGAGCCAACCACGGCCGCCGTCAACTCATGCATGAGCGTATCTTCCTTGAGCCTGTTTCATTCGTATTACTGTCAATGACATTACCTCGCTTCCTTATCTTTAACAACTGACCTACCCTTTTTCGGAATAAGAATGAGGCTGGCGTTGCGAAGAAGATTCCCTCTAATGTCGTTTTGCTCCGCTTCGTAGGCCAGAATTCCAGGTTTTGCGTTCGTTATGACGTTGTCGATCACGGAAACATTTCCAGCGGCATAAATGCCGCTTTGAGCGCAATTCTCTATCTCGTTTTTTTGTACCTGTAAATCAGTCCCTGCAGCAAATATGCAATGCCGCCCGGCATTTATAATTTTATTTCGGAGAATCAAAATATCATGGACGCCCGGCAGCCCTTCCCCTCCGGTGTGAAGAAAAATTCCGTCTCCGGCTGTTCCTTCGATCGAGTTGTCGGCAGCCTGAACCGACCATGCCCCACCTTTTATGCCGATGCCGCCCACGTTGCCTCCGCTGATATGGTTGCCAATTATAGAGACGTCATGGATCTTCCCCCGATGCTTCACAAAATCGATTCCAAAGGCCGTAATACCGAAAGAGGCATCCTTCGCCCCGATCGTGTTGTCCTCGATTCGTACATTCTCTACCACGCCCTCCCAGCCGAAGGCTGCAATGGGCTCGTCGCCGGCGGATTCTATCCGGTTGTGCCGCACAACGATTCCGGACGTGGCTTTTGCGGGAAAGGGATCACCGTTCCTAATCATAATACCTCCGCCACCCTTCTTATTCGTGATCGCGCAGCCTTGCACCGTGGCGTTTCTGATTTGCGCAGACAGGTCAATGCCGTACATCGGGGCGTCAATCACCATCGTTACTTTATCAATCTCAAGCTGTTCGAGATTCTTGAAACGTATTATTCCAGGCTCGTCGCCGGGGAGAAAAGGCAAAGCAATTTCCATCCTTAAATTGCGAATGGATATGTTCCTGTTGCCATTGGCATGGTCCGAATTTGTAATAAACTGGGAACCGCTGAACGAAGTATCGGCCATGAGAATTGTCGCTTCCCCGTCGCCTTCAAGCACGGTGTTCGACGACAGCTGCAGCGTCGTTGAAATCCCATGCATGCCGGCAGGCAGGTGAATTACCTGCACGCCGTCGCGGACAGTCGTAAAGCGCCTCAAATCCACCAGCGGAGCTGGTATAGTTTTGCCGGATGCTTTCTCCAATGCCTTTTCCGCTGTTGCGGGTAAAGATACAAAAAGCATCCCCAAAACAGCGGCCGTGATCATGGTTGAAACTATGCGCATTCGTATCGTTTCGATATCATTCATCGATGGTCCTCTTTCTCACTGTCCTCTCAGTGCAAATAACCTGCTTCACCGCCCTTAGGAACAATATTGTCGCGGATGGTTGCATCATTGTCCACTTTTGCCATGATCAGGGGATTGGCATTGCTGATCGTATTGCCGATCACGGAAACTCCGGCAGCTGGATAAACTGCGCTTCCCGGGTAGTCCGCGAGCGCCGATGCAAGGAGCATGAACCGGCTGCGGAGGGCGCGTTTTAACTTATGGGGTGCGCCGTTCTCTCCCTCTGCAAGTGCCTACCGAGCTTTTGCGGAAAACCATGTGCTTGAGCGCTTGTTTGACCGACCTGTTTGTAATGAATGGAGGTCACGCCAGACGCCGCCGACATCCCGCCGATAGACCGTATCGTCCATTCTCCGTGATACACGTGCGCCTCTTTTTTACCGCCGTTCTCATGTTGCTTTCTGTCTTACACTGATAATTCCCGACTCAAGCTGTTTCAGTACAGCACTTTTCCATAAATAAGCGGCCACTTTATCAAGTTTGATAGGGTTCTTCTCTATCATATTTACTAAAACCGGGATGTGACAATTGATATCGAAGGCGCCAGAGAATGCGTGTAATAGAATTTAAGTAGCTTCCCCATAACAATTGTCGGATGGGAAATGTCCATTTGCTCCTGATCAGAGCGGAGAGTTCCCGAGCTCTTTCCAGGTTTCCGGCCAGTACATGCTGTCGCACATTCTCTAATCTAAGCCGGCATATATAGAGTTCTAAGTCTTTTTTTATTTTCTCGGGAATATTTTCCGAGCCGCGCCATGTTTCTACCGTCTCCAAAAAAGGATGTTCGTCCTGTCGTCTGAAGACCATGCAGGCGCGATTTTCCGCGTTCTTGCAATAGACGGCCCCTTTCTGGAAACTGAAGGCGACCGGATACCGGATCGCTATGCGCCCCCAGAGATCCACATCCTCCCCCATTCTTTTGCCCGCTTTGAACCCACCCACCTCTACCAGAACGCGCAGGGGCGCGCAGGATGCCGAGGTCCATACTGGCGGCATGCCGAGCGCCGCCGACCGGAAGTAACTCGGAATGATACCCTCCCAGGGAGGGGAGGGAAGTGCCTTGAACCGCGGATCAGTCATCTTGTTCGCCCTGCTCAGGATCTGATAGGCGCTCGCATACAGCCCAGCGTCCGGATATCTATCGTGAAGCCTCAGTATCGTTGCGAGAAAATCGGGTCTCCATTCATCGTCTGCATCCAGGAAAGCTAACAATTCTCCCCGTGCGGCTTCGATACCGCGATTGCGCGCCATTGATACGCCGGCATTGAGCTGATCTATGACGGTGACGCGCGGGTCTTTAACGCTCCTGACGATCTCCGGGCCTCTGTCCGTGGAACCGTCATTGACGATGATAACCTCGAAATCTTGATAGGACTGCGCGAACACCGACTGAAGGGCTTTCGCGATGTGCGAACCCTTATTAAATAGTGGGATAACGACGGATATCATGCCGATGTCCTGAGGTCATGAATGCCTGCAGCCCGCGCTGCGGCCCTGCATCCTGAGCTGGACGATTGCACTCCTCGTCTCTCAAACAGATCAAGATCTTTCCCCATGATTCTTTTGTTCGCGATCTTTCAAATCATAGGGGTATCATCCCCCTAACTCGTCTTGATCCTAGCGAAAAAACGGCTCCTGACTGATTTAAGGAACTGCCAGCACGCTGACATTTGGCGATAATCGGAACTCCTCAAATAACTTGCGGCCAGGTAAACATAAATACCAGGACGGCATCGATAGATCGCAAGTGAACGAAGCAGTTCCCATCTGCCTTTTTCGTGATCTCCGAATTCCAGGAATAATTTTGCCAGCTTATAATGATGGTGAGCGGTCACTTTTTTAGAGATGGTATACTTTTGGTTTTGGTTTATTCTTTCCAGAATGGCTTGATGCCCCTGGATGACATCGGCAAAACGCCCGCTAATCCTTTCATCATGGTCATGATGTCTAACCAGCGGCCTGCTGATGCATCCAATTTGATAAACACCCGCTATCTTCAGATAAAAATCCCAATCCTGGCAGCTCTTCAGGTTTTCATCAAACTTTATGTCTCCGGTAAGGCACGCCTTTCTTACCATGATTGTAGAAGTTGTTCCGATCACATTATCCCGCAGCAGAAGTTTAGACAGATGCAGCTCTTTGTGCGGTCTATATACTTCCTTGATCCATCCCGTGTTTTGATTGACCAAGAAGTAGCCGGTGTACACCATCGCTAATACCTGATGGCGGTGCATAAAAGCCAGTTGGGCCTCTAGTTTGTCATGGCACCATTCGTCATCATCGTCCAGAAATGCCACAAATTCTCCTTGTGAATAAGCAATCCCGGTATTTCTTGATGCGGAACCTCCCTTACACTCCTCATGTCTGATGATTTTTATTCGGTTGTCTCCAAACACATCGACTATACCAACGACATCGACGGAAGAAGCATCATCCACCACAATAATTTCGAAGTGCTGCACTGTTTGTGCCAAGACGCTTTTAATCGCTCGCAGCAGCAATTCGGTCCTGTTGTGTGTCGGGATAACTACGCTTACTTTAGGCATATGGGCACTAAGTGTTTTGACACGCTTCGAACGTATTCTGCGAGGATTTTTCATGGATAGTCTTACCTTTTATTGCGGATACGTGCAATAATTTCACGGTACTTTCCTAAGACTGTGTCCTTCGAATAAAGAGAAAACAATTTCTCTGACCCAAACTCCTTATCAAGAGTGCCTTTCAGCCAGCATTCGTACATTCGCTGCAATGCATCAGCGATGGATTCCGCCCGATGTCCATCCGCGGCAATTCCACCGCCGTATTCCTTCAGGATATCAGCCAGCGTTCCGACTGAGGGCGAAATTGCTAGTATCGGTCGACCGGTCCTGACATAATCCACAAACTTGGACGGTAGAAAAATCCCTTCATCGCTCATCGCCTCCACGATTACCAGCACGTCGGCGGTAGCAAACAGGGCGGGCATTTCTGTATAGGGGCGGCTCCTCTCAATCCGGACTACGTCTTCCACACCGTGAAACTTTGCGGCATTACGCACATCCTCCGGCCGGTCTACGAGGAACACAACCGATAAACCCCGAAGCGAATTGTTTTTTTCTNNGCTCCTTTAAGAAATGCATCAGGCGAACGCGGTGGAACTAAACTTCCCGCATGCATAAGAGTGAGCGTCTGTCCTCTGTTAAAGGACTGAACACCTTTATCCAAAGCAATGTGGGGGATAACAGAGCTTTTTTCGTAAGTACCTCTTGGAAGGTAATCGGTGATGTACCTGCGGAGTCTTTCAGAGGGGAAGGTATGCCAGTCAGCCCGATTGGCTACCTCGCGGTAGAAACGGTTCTGCCAGAATCCCAAGGAAGCATGCTTTCCATCACCCGGATAAGGTTTGGGCAACTTCTCAGGAGGGACCGGGTCATTCCAATTGGCAATCCAGGGAATCCCCGTTTTTTTTGCAACGATAAGTGCACTGAGATGTGCTTGGAACGGTGTCACACGAGATACCACAACATCAAACCCTTTCTCATTAATTAAGGACATGGCTTTCCCTGCCGCAGGTAGAGCTCTGCGGCCACCGTGCACAAAGTTGCCAGATGAAACAAGAGTCTGTAACGAGGTGCCAAACTTGTTCAAAAAAGTACTTTCTCTTTCGTTATAGGTGCTGACACTGTGCGCCAAGTCTCCCCAGGGTTCAAGATCGTTTGGGTACCAACCTCTTTGTGCCATGTTCGATTCTGTCAAAATGGTTACCCGCCATCCTGCACCAATGAAGGCCATCGCAAGATTGGCATTCACAAAAGCCTCCGGGTTATTCGGCGGGTAACAGAGAGGGGCTATCATGAGGATTCGCGGATCACTCAGCTCATAAAGGCTATTTCTCATGGACTATTTGTTTGGACTCATGGCTGTGCAGTGTGAGTGCCTGACCATGGATGAAAGCGATAAAGCAAAATAAAATGCTAGGTGATTTTGTGGGCTACAAAAACAAAAAAAGTGCCAATGTTGCTGAACATCCTCAGCAAAGCCCTTCTTAACACACTGTCCATTGCCACTATTTTTCTGAAATAATGTTCTTTAGGAAAAGAAACATACACCTCTTGCTGTTCAACAGGTTCAAAGCCTGTCACGCTCAGCAATGTTATCGCCTCTGCTTTTGAATATTCCCGAATGTGTTCAACAGACATCAACTGGACACTTTTGCCCCATATCCTCCGGATTACGTTGACGAACCGTTCGNNAACAACAGTATTCTGTTGTCTTCCAACAATTCTCCCGCCTTCCTTAAAGCAGCAACATCATCCTGAAGATGTTCCACGACCTCCGATATAAGAATCGCGGAATACCCCCCTTTTTCAACAGAACTGATATCGCACTGTATGAAGTGACGATTTTTTTTGCCTCGATTTAAATGCCTGGCTATTTTCAGGTCCTTCTGATTTATATCGATCGAAGTGCACTTTATTCTGTCCGGCAAAATGCATTCTAAGATGCCTCTCCCGCAACCAAGAACGAGTAAATCCGAGACCTAGTATTTTTCTATTAATCCGGCCAAGGCCATATATCGTAAGTTATGAGGCAGATGGTATCCGTAAGTGTCGGCTAATTTCTGAAGATATTTTTCATTCATAATTCAAGACTCCTTATACAGGCAAACCAACCACCTCATTCCTTGTTCATATCCCAGGTTATTGAATTCTCTTATAAGCCTTCGCAAACCATAGCCGTTTACACCAGTAAAGAATCTCTGCTAAGCGGCTCATCCCAGCAATGCCCGGTGTCTATACAAGTAATTCCTTTTAGCACCAGATCAAAAGTGATCACTTTTGCTGCAGGACCCGCCGAAATCAACACATATGTCTTTTGTGCATCGAGTTTGTTATCTTGAATGACATCAATGATTTCCATTTCTATTTCCTCATACTTATTGAAACAGTTCTTTGCAGGTATTTTGACAAAATAAGTCTTCTTATGATAAGTTGAGCAAAATTTCTTATATGAATTTAGATCTGAATGTACAAAAATAATTTGAGAAGCATCTTCCCAGATTTTTTCATAGTGTTTGTTCATGCCTTCGCTGAACAAGAAGGCATCCCCATATTTATTATTTTTGTTAAAACTAGTTTTAAATAAATACCTGGTATGAACCCAGTACTTACACAATCTTTGATTTAATAAAGTAAGACCATTAAGAAACAAGTACTTTAATGGCATTGCCATCAAAAAACCCGCTTGTATCCCCTTGTTGTTATATATTTTAATGATATCCCACATTTTTTGTCTAAGTTCCGGTGTAGAAACTTCGTATGCAATATCATACCCAATCAACACACTTGTTTCTCCATCTCCCCATCTGATCAACGACAGTTTATTTTCAGATATCACATCTATAGTTTCTTTATAATTAAGTGCATGTATTTTTTCGGGCACTAACGAAACGACGTAACGAAAGACATATCGCACTACTCTTTTTAATTTAGTCGCAATTATCATCATGAAAAACCTCGAACATCACCATCTCTGTCCGGATGTCAGGCAGTCCTCCCATGAATAATTTCTAACCAGAGCCTGCTTCTTGCCGAAAAGATATGAGGCACTCATCAATTAGTTTTCGCAAGAACCGTAATAGAGGCGTTCGCGTATGCGCTTTGATTTTTTATGCACACGATTGATTATTTTCCCATATCATGGCGAATTTCTCTGCAAGGCGTGGAATATTTATTTTTTCCCGTCCCAATAAGATATTATTACATTGCAAAATATATCGGTCAGAAGGGAAATGATTAAGAATTTCTGAAATCACTGATAACATCTCGTCATAGTCGTCACATAAATAGCCGATATCACCCATAACTGAGAAATAGTGCTCAAAAAAAGGATTACGGATTGCGATAATTGGTTTTATGTATGAGAATGCGTCGAACAAGGCGCCGCTCGCAGTTAGTCTGTAAAGGTCCATAGTATGTGTAAAAATCGAATAATCAATGCTGCTGGCATAATAATCAAACTGCTCCGCCGTCAAAGGTGTTTCCGGTGATGGTATTGACACACAGTGAGCGGGAATTTCCTTCAATGCCTTGTCGAGTATACTCCCGATAAGGATAAACTGAGGCCGTAATATTGTTGCAGTCTTATTGATTTCTTCAGCCATGCTGAACAGCATTTGACTTCCTTTTTGTCTACTTGCCACTCCGAAAGCCCCAAATATAATCGTGTCGGATTTTGGCCGCCTTATAGCATCCATATATTTATAAAAATAAGGATGATCTATAAAGTTCACATAATCCTTTACGGCTGGAAATGTGCTAATGAGTTGTTTACATATAGATTCGCCAAGAACAATATAGGTCAGGCGCGAGCAATTCCACCAGAAAAAAGACCTCCATGGCCTAAGAGGAGGTTGCGCCAGTATCGTTTCGAGTATGCTATGAGGAACAATGTAACACCTGATTGCTCTAAATATTATTAGAAAAGCTTTGACCGAATACAGGCCCTCTCTGGTTATAGACCCAAAGAGCAACCGGTTGCATCCATTATCGTGAGCAAATTTAAATACCTTTTTACAAAGCGACAATTCCTTGATAAACCTCACAAAGCCGGTCGCTGTACGTTCAGGGATTGCCATCTCGCATAAGGTAACGTTATTAATCGAATGCACATTCAATATTTTTTCGACGTCATGCAAATGATGCTTTTCTGCGAAAAAAACTATCCTCCTATCAGGATAAGCATTCCTGAGCACTGCAATTAAGGCTGCGTTGATATTAACATGTTCAAAACCATAACACTGTGGTTCACAGACAATAAGCATATTAACGTTATCGACTTGCCATGTCAAAGCGTTGCGCTAATCGACGATACTTTGCAGAAACCTCTTAGCTGCTGCTTCCCAGGTGAATCTATTCGCCTGAATGTACCCCTTTGCTCTGAGCGTTAAGCGCAATTCCCTATCATTTTGAAGGGCAAGTATTCCTCTTGAGAAGTCTTTTTCGTCGTCAGGATTTATATAGAATGCAGCATCACCGCACACCTCTGGTACAGCGGTAAATTTTGTCGTTATTACTGGGCAACCGAGGGTCATTGCTTCAAGGGGAGGGAGTCCAAATCCTTCGTATTTGGAAGGATAAATCAACGCAGTCGCGCTTGTAAGCAGTTTGGCCAGTTCTTGATCAGATATATATCCTTTTTCTTCGATAATCCCTTGGTGGATACCTTTATCAATCAATCTTTTAAATTCTGCAGAATAATAGTTTCTAGATCCACAAAGAACCAGTTTACTCGAAAGACGGCCATCTCGATGTAAAGCAATAAAAGTGTTGACAAGTTTATCAATTCCTTTGCGCATATCATAGCCACCAACGTATATAAAATAATTCCCCCTATGTTCTTTTTCCGAATACCGTTCGTCATTGGCAGAACATACTGTCGGCCCGTGTGGGATCACAACAAGATCATTTTTTACGGTAAAATTCCTTGTTATTTCATTTTTTGAGTATTCCGAAATTGTAATAATCAGGTCGGTGCGATCAATGTCTCTTTGTACTCTTTTGCGATATGCATCTTCATCCCGCTCAGATTTAAAGCATCCAGGAATGACCAAAGGCAATACATCATGCAGAGTAGTCACCACCTTAGTATTGGACAAGCCTTTCGGCACGCCCCCGTTCCATGGGAAATGTACAACATCGACCTCTCGAAGTGCCACACACACTGGCAAATAAAATTTTTTCCATGCAGAGCTGGAGAGATAGCTTCCACACTGAACAGACTCAATACTCGGAGGTAGCTCACATTGCAGCGGTTGTCGATGCAGCGCTGAAACTTGTAACTGCGGCATGTTTTTGAGGCATTGGTTGTAGAGCCCTAACGTCGCTTTTGCAACACCGGTTGCCGGTTGCTGCATTACCGTTGCGTCAAGAAATACTTTCATGGTCTAACTTTGCGGCAACAATAAAATAATTTCTCGGCAATAATCGTCCCCACCATTTATGCCCGGTTAACACAAATAGTTTTTTGCTATAACGAAGCAAGAAACCAAAAACGGCGCCACGAAAACCTCCAGTTCTTATTCTGCCAGTAGATCCTTCTGCTTGCATTCTGGTTCCAAAAAGCCACGTGTGTGCAATGAAATAGTGGGGTTGAGTGGGAATAAAAACCAGAGGTTGAAGACCTGCTTTCTTCAACACATCACGGAGCACAGCTTCATCAAATTCACGGACATGCCCATGGGGTTCATCGTGCATGTATTTACGATTCAACAATTTCAACCAACGTTCAGATACTTGAGTTGGTACAGTAATTACAATACGACTATTCACCGACAAATGTTTTGCCAATGTCGTCAGCACCTCATCAGCCTCAGCTAAATGCTCTAAGACTTCTTGACATAGGATAATATCAAATGAATTGTTAAGTTTAACCAGCTCAGAAGAGCCTAGCATTGTGTAATTAACTTCAGCATTATAATTATTCTGTTCACTTTGGCTTGTCTGCCAGTCAAGAACTTTCTGGTCACAATCAAGATATGTTATATGAGTAGCACCAGTTACTCGAGCAGCAATACGGCTATAATTACTGTACCCAGGTCCGACATCCAAAATAGATGTTGCCCTGAAACCGAGCAAACAGTCCTGCAAGAGTTTTTCGATCATTTAGTTGGTGCGTTTCTTAGTTGACAAGTTGCCGAGAGAATGGCAGCACCTGAATCTTAAAAAGATTAAAAATTTAACCGACCCTCTGACTAGTCCTTATATCAACAATTCGGCGCCAAATAAAATAAGCCGCCAAGGTAAAACCAAGTATCTCATTTGCAATAAGTGCCAGAGCTGCTCCCATTGCGCCAACTTGGGGCAAAAATATGGCGTTGACCACCACAACCACAATTAGCTGTAATACATTGATCCACCAGTATACCTTAACCAGACCCAGGCTATACCCAATAACTCCTATTGGGCAAATGAGTATTGAGATACAGTATCGCAAACATAGGATTTGTCCCAGCAGAATCCCTTTGCCATAGGTAGGCCCGAATATATATGGCGTCGCCAACGGAACAAGTATAGCATAACATAATCCTGCAAAGGCGACCATCACACTCAAACGAAATGTCTTGCCGATCATTTCCGTAGTTTTTGATAAACTGATTAGCGCCGATGCCCTTGGCCACAGAGCTGTGTTTAATGCTCCCAATACAATAGTCAATGGCAAAGTAAAGCGGGTTGCGACACTATACATCCCTATCTGGCTTTTTTCAAGGTAATAGCCCATCAGCCAAACATCAGCCCGCATAGCAATTGCCACCGTCACGGAAGAAATCACCATGAAAAATGCGAAAGTATTTGCACCCGTGACGTCTAAAGTTGACACGAGACTTACATTCTGCCGCGGCGCGCGAAGCAGTTTTCTTAGGGGTTGTTGCAATTCCTGCATTGTGAATAAGGCTGCTCTTGGAACCAGAATTATAAATGCGCATGCGCCCAGAGCAGCGGCAATAACGCCAACGGCGACGACCGCCTGTACCGACCATCTGCTGCATGCGGCGAGAATAATAATGCCGATAAAGGACGCGAGGGTTTGCCCTACTGCAACAACAGCATTCATCTTGAAACGTTTAAGAGATTGAAAGTATATCGACGGAACAGCAGCAATGGCTGCAAATATACCTGTCAGCAGACTGAATCTGACTAGCGAGGCAAGACTTGCCTCGTGCCAGATAGAACAAGCTATATACGGAGCAATAGCAAACGCTATTACCGACATAGTTAACACCAGAAGTAAGCGAAGGCGAAATGCCCAACGGAGGATCGCGAGCTGATTGTCCTGATCACCGTGATTAGCCGCCCGCGAAGCGAAGCGAATCGCCGTATGTCCGATCCCGAGGTCGGAAAGCCCTGCCGCCAAACCCGAAACGCTTAAAATTAAAGCATAGCTTCCCATGCCTTTGGGTCCCAGACCTCGCGCAACCAGCACCGACGTCACAAACCCAGTTACGACGGAAACAGCTTGAGGCAACATCGATACAATAACATCCTCGATTCCTCTGCGCGAACTTGCGACGGATTCCCACAATGAATTCTTCAGCTTTCTTATTTCGGTAGCGTAAGCTATTGACATTAGCTTTTCAGCCTCCCAAAGCAGACCATCTTTGTTGTCCGATAACGCAATGCATCCAAAATCCTCTCAGCCGCCTTTCCGTCCCCGTACGGATTATGAGCCATGCTCATCTCGCGACAGGCAGTCTCTTTTGAGATAGCTGTTTATGGGGATGGTATTGCCCGAGTCCTTTGGCAATGCTCCGCCCTCTCGGTTACAGAAGCTCAAAAAACAGAACCGAGAAGGCGCTTTTATATATTTTTTACGCTCAAAGTGACGAACGATTACGGTGTGATACCTTCATGATGTCGCTTCGACATCATGAGCGCAAATCCTAACACCACCATTCTGCGAACGATTCTTTATTTACGTGAAATGCGTGCTCATTATGCTTATTTGACAATATTTCTTCGACACCCGCCGGTCCTCATTCGCGCTGGCGTTCCCTCTTTCAATTGAGGACAATATTGCCAACCTTAATCCCGAGTTCTGCCGCTGAAAGCGCTGAACTGCATCCCCCCTCTTTAGACCCCTATTATTCTGCGCTTTGCTAGTTAAAGCAGCTCCATGTTGCTTCGCCGCGTCTCAGGAACAGTGCGGCGGAGATGATCAGGGCTTCTTCGCCCCCGCTTGATCCGTCTCCCCCTTCAGAAGTATTTCTACGCTGGCCTTCTCCCTCAGGGCTTTGGCCTGAAGCTCTGCTTCCTGTTTCGCTTTCTCCTCGCGGAGAAACTGCACTATCTTTTCTTTGACTTTTTCGTATGCAATCACAGTTTCCGGCTTCTTATCCGTCACCTTAAACAAGTTAAACCCATAATCCATCTCGACAATGTCTGAGGTCTCCCCCGGCTTGAGTGCAAAGACCACGGTTTCAATCTGCTTGTTCAGCTGTCCCTTCTTGATATACCCCAGATCTCCACCATTTGTCCGGGTAGGACCATCGGACTGCTCCCGGGCAAGTGCTGCAAAATCCTGGCCTTTCTTCAGGTTCTGCAAAATCTGCTCGATCTTTCGGCGCGCCTCCTGTTTGCGGGCTTCCTCCCACTTGGGGTCCGTCTGGATAAGGATATGGCTGACGCGTATCTGTAATGGCTGGTTGAAGAGGTCCATGTGGCCCTCGTAATAGGCAACTGCGTCGCTGTCAGTCACCGTAACCTTTGACGCAAATTGCCGCTCGACATATTGCTGAATTGAGCTGTTCTTCTCTATGCGAGTACGCAACGTCTCCTCCGAGATATTTCTTCTGCTCAATTCATTCTTATATTCTGTCTCACTTGGAAACTGCTGCTTCAGAGAATTGATCTCCTTGTTGACGGCGTTCTCATCAGGCTTGATACCCATTTTGCGGCTGTCCTGGTAAAGGATTTCCCGCCGAATCAGGCTTTCAAGAACTTCTGTCTGAACGGACGTCACTTGGCTACAAGTGAGAGGTTTCCCGAATCCGAGCAGCGCCTTCTGTACCCTCAGGACTTCTGCGTCAAACTCTCCCTTGTCAATCTGCTCGCCGTTGACGATTGCAACCTTATCTGCAGACTGGGGCTTCTTCATTTCGGCCTGGGCAGACGAGACCACGGCAATGAAGCCAATAACTATGACCATTGTCTGGAAACTCGCAACTTTACTTAGTAGCATTTTCCCTCCTCGCTTCTTTTTTCTTTACTTTGAGCTGATCTATTTCTTCCTGATACTGCTGAATGATCTTCTCCAATTCAACTTTCTTGATCTGNNAATGAGTTCTTCCGCTATGACGCAGAGTTCAGCGTTATTTGCCTCGCAATGACCTAGGTCCTCGGTTTTCTTCTTCAACTCTGTTTCCAGGGCCTGCTTCTCCTCCTTTGTTTTTTTCAGTTCGCGGTCCAGGTCCTTGTTATTTCGTTCCATCTCCTGGAGGTCTTTAGTCGACTTGGCAGATGCTTCGGTTGATTCCTTGACCTTTAGCTCCAGCTTTTTAGCCTTGGCAGAAACTTCATCTAACTCCTTGGCTTTCATCTCCAGTCCTTGCATCTGTTCCTTTAATTTTTCCAACTGTACTCCCAGGGTCCTCTTCTCGTTCTGCAACTTATCGAGCTTATCCTGGTCACCTTGACATTTCTGTTCCACGGAAGCAGTTGACTCGGCTTTTTCCTCTGTCATCATTTTCTGTAAGAAGACGATTTTCCTGTTAGCCTCTTTGATCTTATCCTCAAATACCTTCTGCTCCTTTTTACTGTGCATATTGCTTACGCCCAATCCGGTAGTCAGACCAATTACCAGGGCACCCGCGGCAATTATGGCAATTATGGTTTTGGGTAGCCCTGACTGCTTTTTCATGCTATTACTCAATCTTAAAACCTTGCATTGAGATCCATCTGAAGCACGTCTATTGTTAGAGGCGGCCCATTGATCTCCTGTGCCGTCATCCATCGAATTGTAAACCAGACATTTTTCAACAGGCCGGCATCCCCTTGCAAAGTCCACCCCTTGGCGTTAGTGCCTCCAAGATGAAAATCCGAGTCATTAAAGGCGTCCACAACTGCGTCACCGTCTATGCTTCTGTAATCGAAATGAACCTGCCACTGGCCAAAGTCCTTAATTGCCGGATACCCTACGGACATTCCAATCTGATAACCGATGACATCCTTTGTTTGATTTTGATTACCTGTATTCTGTATAACATCAGATAGGTTAAACCCCAGATTATTCACATAGTTGCCGAGGAGAAGAATATGATAGGGGTCCCAGAAGCCGATATCAAGGGTTCCCGTGACGTTGAGCTCCTTGAACTCTGCGGCGAGCGCCGTCAAGATGGTGTTCGGGGTCGCACTGATATTAAACAGGGTGTTCCCCTTCTGTTGATATAGAGGGGCCGTCCAGTCGGTCGCACCGGGATCAAGAGGATTATTCTTGATCCCGGTGACGTTGTTATAATAATAGTAGGCCACTCCCACCTTGGCAGCAATGCCCTGCCGGCTTTGCGTTTCCAGACCCAACTGTCCAGCATAAAGCCACTTGTTGTGGGAGAACGCGTCCGTTTGCAAAGGGAAAGCTCCGAGTGTTAGAAAGGGTGTCAGTGTTTTTGTAACGGGTTTCTTCACCGTCAAAGCGAGACCCTCGAAGTTCAAATCTCTGGCCCATACAAGAACTGACGAAAACCAAGGATTCGGCATTCGCCCGCCCCATACGGTGAGGAAATCCCCTGCTGGTTGCCATTGCAGATAGGCCAAATCAAACGTGACGTTGCCCTTGTTCAAATAGGTTCCCATAATTTGATTTGTCGAAATCGGGGTTGACGTGTTCCCCGTAGACGTGACAATAACCGCCTTCAACTGGTCATTCACGGCTATCTCTGGCCCGAAGCGAACCCTGTAGTAGTAGAAATCCTGATTGATCGTGGTATTCAGGAGCTGAGACGGATTGGAAGGTTCGGCAAACGCGGCGTTATTGGAGTTATAGAAATTATCCTGGTACCGAAGGCGGATATCGCCGCTAAAACGGAATCGCTTGGTCCACTCAGGTATAGCAGAGGCCACCTCCGTCTTCTCCTTTTCGATTTCATTGGGCAACTCTTCCTGGACTTCGCTTTTAACCTGATACTGAATACTTTGTTTCTCTATAGCAGCCTGATTTTCCGATTGCGTTATAATACGGTCGCCTTCTGCAGCACTAATCACGTTCTTCTTCTTCAGTAACTCCACGAGGGCCGCAATACTCATATCGGGAGGTTCCTTCCGCGACTGTCCATTGGGCATAGCAGCACTCTGAGCTGCCCCACTGCTTATGGCGGCAGATTCTTTCCGCGGCTGTTCATTGGGCATGGCAGCATCCCTGAGGGATGGTGTTCTCTGATGTTTGATCGTCACCGGCACCGGCGGAGCAGTTGCACAGCCGAAAAAGATGAGAAGGAGTGTTGCCATAACACCCTTCCAGATATAGCTTTTCGTGCTGGCGAAGGCTACAACGATGTCGTAACGTCGCGTCGCCTGATGGATGCTCATATGACCTCTTTCGCCTCAGGAGTTTTTGAGAATACGTGTGGAGCTTCCTCTTCTCACTGCTCGCTCATGTTACCATGGCTTTATTAAAGTATTATTACAACATGATGACATTTCAGTTAAGGGTTGGCGGATGAGTGTAAAGATACACTAACTCACTACTGTCCGGCTCTTTTTAGATAGTGCTACATAACTTATTAAAATAATTGCACAAAAATAACATTGAGGCCTGTTACTAACTTGAATCTTGCACGGAAACACACTTATCCCTTTATGAGCTGATCACATTTCTCATCTACTGATTACCGTCACCTATCCAATTGCTCTAATCTGTGTACTCCGCGTTTGCCTCCATGGTCTTGTGCAAGAAATTTCTTGCACGAACTCAAGACATACCAAGTGCTCCTAAATGCCGACAAGGCCATGTGCTGCCCTCTAGCCACGGTCTTGCCTGGTCGCGGAGCTTATCGAGATATCCCAGGAACTTGAAAAACCCTTCCGCCCTGCTGTCATGCTGCGAATACTTCACCGTGCTTGTGCCCGAATGCGATCGTATCTTTGCCGCCAGAAACAGAAGCTT
>DMNE01000115.1:21563-22447 GCA_003453735.1 Nitrospiraceae bacterium
GGAATCGCCTCTAATCCCTCTCTTTTGGCTTCCCCTATGAGGTTCTCGCAGTCCGCCCTCTTGTCATATTCCTCTATCACGGCATGAGGCCTTCCCCGGAGATTCGTTACAAAGATACGATACTTATAACGTCCATCTTCGAGCAACTCAAGTTGGGTCTGCGCGCCTTTGCTGTCTTCTTCTTTCGGTATTCGCATGACGACAAATCGGCAGGCATACGCCCAGCCCATCGGCTGATACCACACCTCGTTATATTCAATGACATCTCTCTTCCTCACCTTGTACCACCCTGACGGTTCAAACGGAGGATTACATCCCTTGTTTGCAAAGATGAAATCAAACCCTTCTTCTATGGCTGCCTTCACCGCTTCCCAACTGATAAATTCCCCGTCGCCCCGAAGGACTACTCTCTTTACGCAACCAGGCAGATAGTTCTTGAACGAACGGATCAGGGCCGCTACCTCCTCCCCTGCTATGGTCTTGCCTGCTCGCAATTTCCCTACAAAATATTCCCGTGTCTCTTCGATAAAACAGAGAACCGGACGAAGCCCCTCTTTGCCTCGGTTCTTCGTATTGTGCCCTTTACGACCTCCTTGCTGTTTCCCATAGATGGTTTCCACCGTCGTATCCATATTCAGGTGTATCGTGCTGTAAGCTATCCCGCACAGCTGCCATACCCGTTCCCTCAATGCGCTCATTACCTCCAGCAAGGACCTGCCCTGATTGATACCAAGCGAGTCCACATACCGCCAGTAGGTCGTTACATAAGGAAGTCTGACGACGTTGAATATCGAGCACAGCATCGGATCGATCCGTATGTACAGGAAATGCCATATCCGGTTGAAGCCAATGAACAATAGCATGATGATCCCGTACACCATATT
>DMNE01000275.1 GCA_003453735.1 Nitrospiraceae bacterium
TCAAAGGTTCAAACTTTCTTCCACCATATTCGATAAATTTGCTGAAAAACTCAACATAGTGAAGACGCATAGAGTGGATGGTTGGTGAGAACATCCCGAGGACGATGTTCATCAGGTGCAGCAGGCCCGCTACAAAAACGCCGACGACGATGTTGCCCATCGATCCTGCGAGGCGGTTTGCAACAAAGGCCAGGAGCACGGAAGTGAGGCCGATGGCCGTAATTCTCACGTAAGATATAATGTTCCCTATACTCTTCAGAAACTCCAGGGGCGCCAGGAGACCGCCGGTAAAAAGCAGGAAGGGGATCAGGAGCAATATCGCGATGACGATGGGACGGGAGGACAATACCGGCAAAAGCCCGAAGTAGGACATAAGGATGATGATGAAACAGAGGATCAGAACAATGCTCAGGAGCTTGAAGGCCGCCTCTTTCTTTGTTTTTCTCTTGAAGGCGGTTATGCTGCCTAAGAAGAGTCCGAGCAGAATATGACAAACACCAATAGTGAGAGCAAAATATAACATTGGGATCACAGCAGTGCGCCTCTCTAAAAAAATCGGCTCAAGTCCAAAAAGCCTGTGGGGCAGGTCGCCGAAGAATTCGCCGTAAAGGATGCCAAAAAAGATCGAATAGAGAGAAGAGATCATAAGGATCTTCGTTCCATCCCTGACGGTTCCCTTCTGCCTGAACCGCCTCATTAGCACGAAGGATGCAAGAAAGAGGAGCAGTCCGTACCCTGCGTCGCCGAGAATCATACCGAAAAAAATGGGGAAGAATATCCCGATGAACGGTGTCGGGTCATAGGAGGTGTAGACCGGGAGGGGCAGGAGTCTTGTAAAGAGTTCAAAGGGCTTAAAGTAAGACGGATTATTCAGGATAATTGGCACGCGCTCAAGATCCTCCTCCCGCATCTCCTTTTCCTCAATCACGATCTTCGTTCCGAAGGCATCGGTCAATCTTGTTCTCATTTTTTCAACCGACTCGGAAGCCATCCATCCGTGGATGAAAAAACACATCCGAGTCTCAAAAGCCGAAGCTGAAGTGCCGAGAAGGGATAGGCGGTCATCGATCCAGTCCTTTGCACTGAGGTAAATCGGCAACCATCGCCGGGAAAAGACCTCCATTTCAGAGGTTATCCTCTCGATGCCCTGGGATACCTCTGAAATCCTCTCCGTTACATAGGACACCCTCTCGGGAAAGGTAAGACCGCTAAAGGTGGCAGGAAAGGTTAGTTCAGGTACGTGCTCATCGCTTAACGACTTCTTCACTTTTTCGGATAGATCTTTCTCTACGGTTATCAAACCGACAAGTGTGCCGTCTTGCGCTGTGTCAGTCAGGAGTTCGTACTTCCAGTTCGTTATCCGTGATATCGCATCCCTTAGGTGTCCCACCATCTCCGGTTCTTTTATGGTGAGCCCAATGAAATCGAGGTCGGGTACCTCGGTCACGTGCTCAAGAAGGGAAGTGAGGGATGCGAGGAATATTTTATAGCGTCCGAGTTCTGACCGCTCTTTCTGCAGGTCATCCCGTTTCTCGAGCAGCGCCTTTGCTCTTGCCGTATGCCTCAGGACCGTTTTCGCAACCGTATCGATAATTGAGCGGGGGTCGAAATAGCTCTTTCGCACCGCCACTTTTGGCAGATAGGTTATGAGTTCATCGATCCTGAGGCGGAGGCCTTCAAGGAAAATCCGTTCGAGAGCAGTCTCTTCACGGGGCAGGAAAGGCCGGATATCTTCGTCACGCCTCTGTTCAATAAAGGAGACGGTGTCAGGCTCGATCTGAAAAACACCTAATTCACGGAGCAGATAAAGCACATTATGGAGAAGGGTCTTTTCCCCTACGATCTCAACCTTCGACATTCTGACTATCATGGCATCACATTGGTAGGATTTTGGTAAGCTGTTTCTCGATTATCCGTGCTAAGGTCTCATCCGTCAACCTTTGAAGCACTTCAGCTCTTGCCAAAGCGTCCTTCATAAGCACCATGGCTTTGGATTCCGCCTCTTTTTGCGCCGCTTCTTTGGCAAATCTCAAATCCTCCTGGATCTTCTCCTGCTCCCTGAGGACCTCTTCCTGAGACTCTTTCTTAACCTTCTCGATCCATTCATGGGACTTCGCCCTCTCGATCTCTATGCAGCGCTGAATCTCCCTCTCGGCGGCCACCACCTCACTCAGGACATTCGTATCCATATGGTTATTGTAGCAGTACTCGGAAAATTTTCAAGACGCTTTCTATCCAGCCTTTCAGAGGCCAATCAAGCTCGTGTTTGTCGCACAAGGTATCGACGTCATTGAGGCTCATGATTTTGGCCTTCAACGCAGCGTCGATAATCACGGCATGATCTATCTGTTCGATGAGATCCTGTGCCCTTTTGATATCCCTCTTGATTCTGGCAGCCCTTTTTCCCCCCAGGAGTTTGTATCGTTCCCTGATGTCCACCAGCACAAGAGCTGCGTCATAGGTCGCCTTCACGATCTCATCCCGGGTCATCCACCTCGTCTCGTAGTTGAGCATATGCTTCCAGCTCGGCATAAGCATTGCCTGACGGTGCTCCCTGAGGGTCTTATAGAACAGCCGGTAGCCGAATTCTTCCGGGTTTTCAAAAATATTGCTGCCGGGGTCTATGAAGGGAGCGAGGGGTGATATCATCGGGAGAAGCCGACCTGTAGTGTCATAGTTTTTCATCAGTTCTTCGCAATACTGCACCGTTTCCATGACCGATGCATAATCCTGGTGCGGCAAGCCTACCAGAAAGAATACGTCGATCCTTTTACATGCCCTGTCCAGCAACGCCCGAACCATCTTTTCGAACGCCTGATTATCATAATACTTCCCAAATGCCTTTCTGACCTTCAGATCATGNNATGAAATCATCGGGAGGAGGGCTGAAAAACTCGATCGATATTTCGTTCTTAATGTGATACCGCTTAAGGGAATCCAAGAACCGTCTGCCATACGATTCGCCGGCCTGGAGCAGGTCGCCTATCACCATGATGGGGCCCTTTGAAAATTCGGATATCCTCTTCATATCCTCTGCAAGCAACTCAGGCGAGCGGAAACACGGGTTTTGCCTCACGCAGACACGCTTAAAAGAAGCGTAAGAGCCTGAGCAGGAGGCACAGGTGCCTGTACATCCCCTGCATTGGAACACCGCCAAGACCGGATAGGTGAGCCAGTATCGAAAAGGGATATACCCTGACGGATCACGATATTTTATCGCCATCTTCAGAAGATGACGATAGTCAAAATGAACGGAATCGAGATCCTCCGGGCTGTGAGTGAACGCATTAATCCGAACGCTCCCTTCGCGGTCTCTCCAGACCAGGTTCGGTATTGACTCATATCCGGTACCCGATTTTATTGCATGGATGAGCATTCGCATGGGTTCCTCG
>DMNE01000240.1:0-487 GCA_003453735.1 Nitrospiraceae bacterium
TCCTGTCCCAGGCAGAAGACTTACAAGCCATCGTAAAAGCGCTTGCTGCGGGCGGAATCCCTATGAAAGAGACGTTCTTCTATGACTGCATGAGGGTCTTCAGATCCCTCAAGAGCGAAGAAATGCTCAGGAGACTCAAGGACAAGCTGAAGGGGAACCTCACGTGGGGGTTTCTCGTATCCCATTGCACCAAGGCGCCCGAAGGAGATACGGCCGAAGCAATCGCTTACTGGGAAGAACGGCTCNNATGGCCGACATGCACGACTCCCTTCCCGAAGCGGTAAAATGGCAGGTCGACGGGCTTGTAGTCGGGGCTGGAAACTGCCTTTGCGACAACGGCCGGAGATCTGCCCTCGAAGGACCCGTCAAGATCGGACACCTTGCGGACCTGCATGTATCCGAAAGCATGCCATCGGGCGGAAAGATCGTCATAGACCCTCAGACAGGCATGAACGAGAGGCTTCTGGACATGCACAGGTGCATCTCC
>DMNE01000240.1:522-4738 GCA_003453735.1 Nitrospiraceae bacterium
GAGGTATCTCCTTGCGAGCATCCTGAGGCTCACCGAAAACGGCATCCCGGTGATCGTCGAGCCCGGCAACCACGGCATATCCAAGAACCCGAAGGATTCAAGCGCCCTCGCCTTTCTCCAAGGAAGACCGAACGTCTTTGTCGTCGAAAAGCCGACTACCCTCTACCTGGAGGGAAAAACATTGAGCGCGTCTCCCTCGGGAAACTGGCCGCAAGCAGACTGCGCAAAGATATTCGTGCTGCCTTTCCCCTCGCGGACTATCCTGAACGGCAGGGCGGAGGGACTCTCGATAGAGGAACAGAACAAGGCGGCCTCGGCGGCTCTGAGGACGATCGTTACCGCATTCCGGGGGGAGATAGACAACCGGGTCCCGAATATCCTTATGGCCCACCTCACGGTAATCGGCGCGACCGGTGCGGAGAACCCCGAAATGACGAAGTATGACCCCTACCTCTATCCTGAGGACTTCGAAGNNCTTCGATTACGTAGCACTCGGCCATATCCACATCCATCAGCGGGTCGCCGCCAACGCCCATTATGCCGGATCCATAGACAGAAACGACTTCAATGAGGAAGGAGACGAGAAGGGGTTCATCATAGCATCCTTCGAGGGAAGGACCCCAATGGTTGACTTCATCCGTACGCCCGCCCGCGAATTCAGGACCCTCGCGACCGACTTCTTTAGTGATCCGGACTGGGAGAGCAAAGTCGACCCGGAAACGATCTACAGGATCAAAGGAGAAGTTACGAGAGAGGAACGGGATACATTGAGACCCTTTGTCAACAGGTTCATGGAGATCACGCCGCTTCTTTACAAGCTCACGGTAAAGAGGGAGATGCGCGTCAGGGACGAGAAGATGACGGAGGACCTCAAGGAAGAAGACGCGATGAGGCGCTATCTTGCCCAGAAGGGCTACGACGAGGAATTCATCAACCTCTGCCTTCAGACATTCAATGAATCGGTGGGAGAACAATTTGGAGAACAAATCACTGACGTAATCCCAGCTTAAAAGCGAGGATTCTAGGGAACGGTCTTCTTATGCGGCGATACGCTCGCCACAACGTCGCGAGGGAAAATAATTGTCTGAAGAAATGCTATGATATGAAAAAAAGACAAGAGAGGTCTGACATGAAAACTAAATTAAATATGATTTACTGGAAAGGCAAAAAATACTGGATAGGCAAATTGCTTGAACGTCCGGATATAATGACGCAGGGCGAAACCTTAACCGAACTTGAAGAAAATATGAAAGAGGCGTATATCCTGATGACAATGGAGGATGTTCCTGAAAAGCATAAGATCAAGAAACTTGAACTCGCTGTATGAAAAGGAGAGACTTAATCAAGAAATTAACATCCCTTGGTTGTATTCTTGAAAGACACGGCAGTAACCATGACTTATACAAAAATCCTTCGACTGGCAAAAAACAGCCAGTTCCTCGGCATAACGAAATAGATGAAACCCTTGCAAGGCATATTATTAAAGAATTGACATAACATTGTTATGCATGAGATCACGTTTCACGCTGCTTTTTGAAAGCGTGAGTCAGTAATTTCGTTTACATCATCTGTAAACACAGATATTGACTCTTACAAGTTACGGTCCCGCCTACCTGTTGATCGGGAGGGATGAACACCACTCGCCGATAATCTCGCGAAGGTTAATTCCAAGATAAAAGACTTCATCACTCACAAGTCGCTGACGGTTTTGATCAAATACATCTTGTCGGATAACCGATCACGACCGAATGTCATTAATTTACTGATTGTACATTGTCAGGTGTTGGTGAAGCCCTGATTTTTAAAATAAGTTCCGCTTTCAAAAGTAAGAATAAGCGCATCAGTCTTTTGCGAAGGTTCATGCAATGACATCCAGAATTCGTCAAATAAGTGTCCACGATCCGGATTGATCTGCAATGCTCGTTCAAGGCTTTATGGAGTGCAGAACCTATCAAATATATGAAAGGAGGCTATCTGTAGAGATGTTAAACGTACAAATAAAAGGAGAGCATGAGACCTTTACGCTTGAAACTCAATAATTTCATGTCCCATGAGGACACTGAGGCCGACCTTGCCAGCATCAGGCAGCCTGAATTCATGCGTGGTTACGCTCGGCATTATAGGCACTAGAGGCGCGGACGCCCGAACTAAGGACCGACTTGATGTGGTTGATAGACCCTCGTTACCTTATAAATGCTTTCCATTTTTTCAACTGACAGCCCAATAATCCACTGTCGCTTATTAAAGAAGATCAGGCATGTCCCTGAAGGAACAAACCTTGTTCCGTCCCAAGCTTTTGGCTTCATACAGAGCTCTATCAGCTCTTTCTATGAGGCTTTCTCTGTTAGCGGCGTCTTCTGGATAGGTAGCAATGCCAATGCTTATCGTTACCGATATGTCTTTATCGGCAATGCTTATCGCCTTATTCATTACTTCGGTCCTTATCCGTTCCGCCGTTACGATGGCTCCCTGAGCAGAGGTCGCCGCCATACCTCGCCGCAAGATCGACATTTCTGACTCCCTCGACTATCCGGCAGGCTACTTTCTTGAGGACCTCGTCTCCCGCTCTGTGGCCGTGAGTGTCGTTCAATCGCTTGAAGAAGTCCAGATCCATCATGAGAAGNNGAGAGGTTCTGTTTAAACCTTCGTGCCCGCTCGATTTCCGCATCGAGTCTCTCCTGAAATGTCCTGTGATTCTTCAGACCGGTAAGGCCGTCGGTGATCGCCAGTTTGGCAATCTCCTGATGATCTCTTATCCTCTCCAGGGAGAAGGCGGCTTGGATACTCAACGTCATGAGAAGGTCCTCACCCCTGGGAAAACTCCTCGGCGCCGATTCGGTTCGCAAGAATGATCTCACCGAGCATTGTCTTCTCAAGGATGATGGGGACAACAAGGACACTCCTGATCCTGGCAGGATGGTCCTGCGGAAGGCCCTGAAACCCGGACAATTCTTTTATCTCCCTTCCCCTTACGGGCATACCATCATTGAAAACCCTCTCTAAAATGCCGGTAGGCCTGACCTTGCAGGTTGAACTCTCTCCGATTGAGGTATAGAAGCGAGTCGCCTTGCCCTCTTTCAATAATAAGAGGGCTGAGAACTCCGCCCGCACGAGTTCCTTTGACTTGTCGACTATTGTCTCTACGGTCGTCTCTTCGTCGAATTCTTTGTAAAAGAGTGAAGAGATATCATTCAATTTGGCAAGCTCCCCGACCTTCTTTTGTTCTTCTTCGAGTTGCGACAGGAGATCGTCAACTCTTCGCCGCAATGTGATCACGTCATTTATCAGCTGTTCTCTTGATTTGTCCTCGTCCTTCATAGGAATCTCCGGAATCGTTAAAATGGTATTCTTCCCGTTTTCCCTTCCCATATCAGAAAGAACAAAGCTCAATTANNTCTCAGAACCGTAAAATTGTATCCTTCCCGCACTCCCTTTCCGTATCCCCAAGTGAACAAATCGTAATCAATGAAAATATTCATCCTTAGTCAATAAAATTTCATACCAATCCTTTGCGCCCGATGGAGGAGGACAGATTTCTCTCCATTCAAGATATTTTTCCTCGCTCTCACACTCCAAGAATAGAACAAACTCTTTTTCCACTTTAACGAAATATATGTTTTTAAAAAGTATTCCTTCCACTTGCGAAGTGGTTTTTCTTATATGTGCTAATAGATTTTCCAATTGGAGATTATCTTTAATCTCATACTCCACATGTTTTAATATCAGCACTCTATTACCATTACCCTTACTTTTTTATGTCGCCTTTTGTTTGCAGTCTTTCCTCGTGCATCCATTCATCAAGATTACAATAATTAACCTGGAAAACACGACACCAAACTTTGCGGAATATTACCATATTTCTTTAGGAAATAACATTGGTTTTTAAGCTGCGTCTTTATCCGTAATTTCGGTGAAAATCACAGCATTGCTCAAGAGAAATCTGGACCTGCAATCACACTCCGGAAGTCGTCAAATACGCATCCAAGGTCTGGCTTTATCTGTAATTCACATTCAACGTTGTTTTGAGTGTAACACTAAGCAAACACATATGAAAGGAGGCTATCTGTAGANNACCGGCATCAGGGCCGCCTGTATCCAGGGCGACAACGGCGCCGGCAAAAGCGGCCTCCTCGATGGGATCCTCTATGCCCTCTTTGGCCAGACATCAAGAGGGACAGGGGACAGCCTCGTCAAGATCGGCGAGACCGAGATGAGC